>CAIKSH010000238.1 GCA_903830015.1 uncultured Solirubrobacterales bacterium
CCTGCTCGACGTCACGCCGCTGACCCTCGGCATCGAGACCAAGGGCGGCGTCATGACGCGGCTGATCGAGCGCAACACGACGATCCCGACCAAGAAGTCGGAGGTCTTCTCGACCGCCGAGGACAACCAGCCCTCGGTCGAGATCCACGTGCTCCAGGGCGAGCGCGAGATGGCCTCGGGCAACAAGTCGCTCGGGAAGTTCCAGCTCACCGGCATCCCGCCGGCGCCGCGGGGAGTGCCGCAGATCGAGGTCGCCTTCGACATCGACGCCAACGGCATCCTCAACGTGTCCGCCAAGGACCTGGGCACCGGCAAGGAGCAGAAGATCGAGATCCAGGCCGGCAGCGGCCTCTCGGAGGACGAGATCAAGCAGATGGTCGACGACGCCGAGAGCCACGCCGAGGAGGACCGCAAGGCCCGCGAGCTCGCCGAGGCCCGCAACAACGGCGAGAACGCCGCCCACCAGGCCGAGCGCCAGCTCGCCGACATGGGCGACCAGGTCTCCGACTCCGACAAGGCCGAGATCGAGGGCGCGATCAAGGAGCTCCGTGACGTGCTCGAGAGCGACGACCCGGCCGTGATCAACGAGAAGGCCCAGGCCCTCCAGGCCGCCTTCCACCGGATCTCCGAGCAGATCTACGAGCAGGCCCAGCAGGAGGCCGGGCCCTCGGCCAACGGCTCCGGCGACGCCGACGCTTCCGACGAGGAAGAGGTCGTCGACGCCGAGGTCGTAGACGAAGGCAAGTGATGGCCGACGCTCCGGAAAACGGAGCCCCCGAGGAGGCCGTCGTGGATGCGACGGCCGTCGAGGAGGAGCCGCAGGCCCCGGCCGCCGACCAGGCGGCCGGGGAGGCGGCGCCGCCCGGGGCCGGCGGCGAGGCTCCGGGCGCCCCGGAGGACGAGCCGGACTACAAGGACCAGTGGATGCGGGCGGTCGCCGAGCTCGACAACGTCCGCAAGCGCTCGCGCCGCGACGCCGCGGTGGCCGAGCAGCGGGGCATCGCCCGCCTGGCCCGCGAGCAGCTCCCGGCGCTGGACAACCTCGACCGGGCGATCGAGTCGGCCCGCGAGCAGGGTGCCCCCGACGATTTCGTCAACGGGCTGGCCCTCGTGCGCAGCGAGCTGATCGCCGCCTTCGAGCGGGTCGGCATCGTCGCCTACTCGCCCCAGGGCGAGCCCTTCGACCCGCACGTCCACGAGGCCATCGCCCAGCAGCCGGCCGAGGGCGTGGCCTCGGGCACCGTGATCGAGGTCTACCAGTCGGGCTACCGGCTCGGTGACGAGATCCTGCGGGCCGCCAAGGTCGTCGTTTCGGCGTAGGGGGAGCCGTGGCTGAGAAGGATCTCTACAAGGTCCTCGGGGTCGACAAGAAGGCGTCGGCCGACGAGATCAAGAAGGCCTACCGCAAGCTCGCGCGCGAGAACCATCCCGACCAGAACCCCGGCAACGCCGAGGCCGAGGAGCGCTTCAAGGCGGTCTCCGCGGCCTACGACGTGCTCGGCGACCCGGAGAAGCGCAAGGAGTACGACCGCGGCGGGATGTTCGCCGGCGGCAACCCGTTCGCCGGTGGCGGCGGCCCGGGCGGCGCACCGTTCGACGCCGCCGGCTTCGGCGACATCTTCTCGCAGATGTTCGGCGGTGGCGGCGCCCCGAGGGCCGGCCGCCCGCGCCCCGAGCGCGGCCGCGACCTCGAGGCGGAGGTCAACCTCAGCTTCGACCAGTCGCTGGCCGGCGTCCAGGTTCCGCTCACCCTCACCATGCCGGGCGAGTGCGGAACCTGCCACGGCAGCGGGGCACGCCCCGGCACCTCGCCGAAGGTCTGCCCCAACTGCCAGGGCCGCGGCGTCGAGTCCGAGGGGCAGGGCCTGTTCGCGATCTCCCAGCCCTGCATGCTCTGCCACGGCACCGGCGCCGTGATCGAGGACCCCTGCGGCACCTGCGGCGGCTCGGGCCAGGTGGAGAAGACCAAGCGCCTGAAGGTGAACATCCCGGCCGGGGTCAAGGAGGGCTCGCGGGTGCGGATCGCCGGCCGCGGCGAGCCGGGTCGCAACGGCGGCCCCGACGGCGACCTCTACGTCATCACCCACGTCTCCCCCTCGCCGGTCTTTCGCCGCAAGGGCGACAACGTCGAGGTGGAGGTGCCGCTCACGGTCACCGAGCAGCTGCTCGGGGCCGAGGTCGAGGTCCCGACCCTCGACGGGCGCAAGAAGCTGCGCGTGCCGGCCGGTACGCGCCACGGCACCGTCCAGAGGCTCCGGGGCGAGGGCCCACCCCGCCTGGGCAGCTCCGGCGCGCGGGGCGACATCCACTACCGCTTCGTGGTCGACGTTCCCAAGGAGCTGACCGACGAGCAGTCCGAGCTGGTGGAGAAGC
>CAIKSH010000239.1 GCA_903830015.1 uncultured Solirubrobacterales bacterium
GAGCGCACGGTCGAGGAGATCGCCGAGCACATCGGCGCCGACTCGCTGGCCTACCTCTCCCTTCCCGGCGTCTACGAGGCGATCGGCGGCGAGCCGGCCGGCCACTGCGACGCCTGCTTCTCCGGGAAGTACCCGCTCCCCGGCCCCGGGCAGGGAACCGGCAAGTTCTCCCTCGAGGAGGAGCTTCCGATGGCCCGCTCCTCGGCCTGACGGGAGCCATGGCCTCCGCAGAGACGGCGCTCCACGAGATCTTCGGCTTCGACGCCTTTCGCCCGGGCCAGGCCGAGGCCGTCCAGGGCGCCCTCGAGGGCCGGGACGTGATGGTTGTCATGCCGACCGGTGCCGGCAAGTCGCTCTGTTACCAGCTGCCCTCGCTCCTTCGGGACGACCTCTCGATCGTCGTCTCCCCGCTGGTCTCGCTGATGGCCGACCAGGTAGGCGCGCTGGAGCAGCGGGCGCCCGGGAAGGTGGCGCTGGTCAACGCCCAGCAGGACGCCGCCGAGAACCGGGCGGTGCTCGAGCGGGCCCGCGCCGGTGACCTGCGCCTGCTCTACGTGGCCCCGGAGCGCTTCGCCTCGCCGGGCTTCCTGGATGCCCTCCGGGAGATCCCGGTCGGGATCTTCACCGTCGACGAGGCCCACTGCGTCTCCCAGTGGGGCCACGACTTCCGGCCCGATTACTTCCGCCTGGGCGACGCGGCCCGATGGCTGGGGGCCGACTCGATCTTCGCCTCCACCGCGACGGCCACCCCGCAGGTGGCCACCGACATCGTCAGGCGCCTCGGGCTGCGCGAGCCGATCCGGGTATCCACCGGCTTCGACCGCCCCAACCTCACCTTCGCCGTCGCGCCCACCCGCTCTCCCGAACACAGCCGCGCCCAGCTGGCCGCCGCGCTGGCCGACCCGGGCTCGCGGCCGGCGATCGTCTACGCGGGAACGCGGCGCCTGACCGAGCAGGTCGCCGAGGACCTCGGCCGCGACCTGGGGGTCGAGGTGCTCGCCTACCACGCCGGCCTCGAACGCGAAAAGCGCGCCGAGGTCCAGCGGCGCTTCATGGAGGGCGAGGCAGACGTGGTGGTGGCTACCAACGCCTTCGGCATGGGGATCGACAAGGCCGACGTGCGCAGCGTCGTCCACGTGAGCGTCCCGCAGTCGCTGGAGGGCTGGTACCAGGAGGCCGGCCGCGCGGGGCGGGACGGCCTTCCTTCGCGGGCCCTCATGCTCGCCCAGCCCCGTGACAAGGGCCTGCACGTCTACTTCATCGAGCGCTCGGAGATCGAAGACTCAGAGCTCGACCGGATTGCCGGCGCCATAACCGGCTCGGCCACCGACGGGCGCTACGACCTCGAGCTGGCCGAGATCGGCGGCGACCCGGACCAGGTCCGCGCCACCGTCGGGCACCTGGTGCGCGCCGGCGTGCTGCGCCCGTCGCCCTCGCCGGCCGACCGGCTGGCCGGGCGGGTCGAGGCCCCGTACGACAGCCGTGCCCGCGCCCTCTGCCGCAGCTCGGCCAAGGAGGGAATCAGCGCCCGCTGGCGCCAGTACCGGTCGGTCTGGGCCTTCGTCGAGGGCAGCGGCTGCCGGCGCGAGGCGATCCTTCGCCACTTCGGTGACGAAGACCGTCCCCACACCGGCCCCGGCGTGCCGTGCTGCGACTCCTGTGCCCCCGAGGCGGTGGCCGACGTCCTTGCCGTCTCGGCCGGTCGCGGCGGCCGTCCGCCGTCGCGCCGTCGCCCGGCACAGGTCGACGAGGATGGCCTGGAGGCGGCGATCGTCGAGGTCGTGGCCAGCGCCCGCCCGGCGGTCGGCCGGACCCGAACCGTGGAGATCCTGCGCGGCGGGCGCTCGAAGGCGCTGATGCGCAGCGGCCACGACCGCCTCGAGCACTACGGGGAGTACGGGGAGCTGCACGCCGACGAGGTGATGGAGCGCGTGGACGGGCTGATCGCCGCCGGCCGGCTGGCCTCCAGCGGCGGGCGCTACCCGAAGCTGTCGGTGGCAGGCGAGAAGGTTTCCCGATGACCAGGATCGGCGTACTGCTCTCCGGCCGCGGAACCAACCTGCAGGCGCTGCTCGACCAGGTCCACGGTGCCGACGCCGAGATCGTCTGCGTGGCCAGCGACAAGGAGGACGCGCCGGGCCTGCGGCGGGCCCGCGAGGCCAACGTCCAGACGCGCACCTTCCCGGTCGACAGCTTCGCCGACCGTGACGCCCGCGACGCGGCGATCGCCGACTGGCTCGAGGAGGAGCGGGTCGACATCGTGGTCCTGGCCGGCTACATGGCGATCCTCTCGCCGCAGTTCATCGCCCGCTTCCCCGACCGCGTGGTCAACGTCCACCCGTCGCTGCTGCCCGCCTTCCCGGGGATGCGCGCCGTCGAGCAGGCGGTCGAGTACGGGGTACGGGTCTTCGGGGTAACCGTTCACCTGGTGGACGACGGGGTGGACAGCGGCGCGATCATCCTCCAGCGCGCGATCGAGCTGCCGGAGATGAGCGACCCGACCGAGGTCCACCAGCTTCTCCAGGGGATCGAGCACGAGCTGCTGCCCGAGGCGGTCCGGCTCATGGCCCGCGGCGCGGTGAGCCGCGACCCGGCGAACCCGCGGCGCCTGATCGTCGCGCCCTGAGCTCCGGTAGCCTCGCGCCCATCCCCGAGGATTACGCGACAGCCGCCCCCGGCGAGGTCCGCGTTCGCCGCGCGCTGATCTCGGTCTCCGACAAGGAGGGCGTCGTCGGGTTTGCCCGCGGCCTCGTTGACCTGGGTGTGGAGATCGTCTCCACCGGCGGCACCGCGGCGGCGCTCGCCGAGGCCGGGCTCGAGGTGCGCGCCATCGACGACCTCACCGGCTTCCCGGAGATCATGGACGGCCGGGTCAAGACGCTCAATCCGAAGCTCTACGCCGGCCTGCTGGCCCGCCGCGACGACGCCGGCCACATGGCCCAGGCCGAGGAGCACGGGATCGAGTTCGTCGACCTGGTCTGCGTGAACCTCTACCCGTTCGAGGAGACCATCGCCGCCGGCGGGGCCAGCGACGAGGAGGTGATCGAGAAGATCGACATCGGCGGCCCGACGATGGTCCGCGCCGCGGCCAAGAACTTCCCCTTCACGGCGATCGTCACCGACCCGGGCCAGTACGAGGAGGTGCTGGGCGAGCTTGAGCAGGGTGGCGGCACCCTCGGCCTGGCCACCCGCGAGCGGCTGGCTGCCGCCGCCTTCGCCCTCACCGCCCGCTACGACGCCGCCATATCGGCCTGGTTTGCCGACCGGGCGGGGGGCTTCCCGCCGCGGCTGGCCCGCTCGTGGGAGAAGCGCGCCGAGCTCCCCTACGGAGAGAACCCCCATCAGGCGGCCGCCTTCTACGAGGAGCCGGGCGTCACGGCCGGCGTCCTGGCCGACGCGGCCCAGCTGCACGGGAAGGAGATGTCGTTCAACAACATCCTCGACCTCGACGGCGCCCGCGCCACCCTCGCCGAGCTCGGCAACGAGGCGCCGGCGTGTGTGATCGTCAAGCACAACAATCCGTGCGGGGTGGCGCGCGGCGTGACGATCCTCGAGGCCTACCGCAAGGCCTTCGCCGGCGACCCGGTCAGCGCCTTCGGCGGCATCATCGCCCTCAACCGCCCGGTCGACGCCGAAACCGCACAGGCCCTCTCCGAGCAGTTCATCGAGGTGCTGGTCGCCCCCGGCTACGAGCCGGCGGCGCTCGAGCGGCTGACCGCCAAGGCCGACCTGCGGATCCTCGAGTCCTCTGGCGACGGGCTCCCCCTGGCTGGATCCTGGGAGCTGCGCCCGGTGGCCGGCGGCCTGCTCGTCCAGGAGCACGACGCGGTGGTGGCCGACCGGGCCGGGATGAAGGTCGTCAGTGCCCGCGAGCCGACCGAGCAGGAGTGGCTCGACCTCGTATTCGCCTGGCAGGTCTGCCGGCACGTGAAGTCCAACGCGATCGTCGTCGCGCGCGACCAGGCAACGCTGGGTATCGGCGCCGGCCAGATGAGCCGGGTCGATTCGGTGAAGATCGCCCTCGGCCGCGAGTGGATCGAGTCGACCGACGGGCTGGTCCTGGCCTCCGACGCGTTCTTCCCGTTCCCGGACGGGCCGCAGGCGGCGATAGAAGGGGGCGCCGGCGCGCTGATCCAGCCGGGCGGCTCGATCCGCGACGACGAGGTGATCTCCGCCGTCGACCAGCTCGGCGCGGCGATGGTCTTCACCGGCCGGCGCCACTTCCGCCACTGACCGGGCCGGAGGGGAACCTGCGCATCGGCGCTGCAACGCGTGTTAGCGTTTAACCAGTTCGTAGTAACGCGATCGAATCCAGATCAGGGAGAAACCTCTTCATGTACCGCCGCATCGCCCTTGCCACCGCTGCCTGCGCCCTCGCGATTCCCGCGAGCGCCCTCGCCTCCGAACCCGCCGCTACCGGCGCCGGTAGCGTAGGCGTCCAGCCCGCGTCGGGCCTCAAGGTCACCTCCTTGAAGGCCTCGAAGTCCGGCCGCACCGTCACCGCGAAGGTCCGCTGGGACCGCGCCCTGCTGTCTGGTCGCGGAGGCAAGCGTTTCCATCTTCGGCTCCTTGCTCACTCCGCGAACGGGCACACCCGGCAGCTGGCCGCGCTGACCCGAAGCGCGGGCAAAGGTGCCGGCGAAACCGTGACCCTGAGGCTGAGCAAGTCGGCTGCCCGCCTCTTCCGGGCGAGTTCCCGGGTAACCATGTCGGTGACTCAGCAGTTCGACACGCGATCCGACAGTGACCGGCTGTACGAGCGCAACCAGATTGCGATCAGGTCGGTGAAGGGTAAGTCGGGAGCGCCGCAGGGCCCAAGCTGCTCCGGCGCATCGGTTGATGCGGGGGGCAAAGTTACCGGCGAATGTGGCCTTCAGGGTGCCTTTCTGGCCAATGCCGACCTTCGCGGGGTAAGCCTCGCGGGAGCCCGCCTGGACGGCGGTTCGCTCGCGGGCGCAGATCTTCGCAGCACCGACCTGATCGCAATCTGGTTGCGCTCGTATAGCCGGTCACTGTCGGATCGCGTGTCGAACTGCTGAGTCACCGACATGGTTACCCGGGAACTCGCCCGGAAGAGGCGGGCAGCCGACTTGCTCAGCCTC
>CAIKSH010000240.1 GCA_903830015.1 uncultured Solirubrobacterales bacterium
CTGGGGTTCGAGCGTCGTAAACGGATAGTCGCCCACCTTCGGCCTGGCCCGGGTGAGGACCGACACCAGCGAGGACTTTCCGGCGTTGGGCAGCCCAACCAGGCCTACGTCGGCCAGGAGCTTGAGCTGCAGCTCGATCCAGTGCTCTTCGCCCTCCAGGCCCCGCTCGGCGAAGCGTGGTGCCCGGCGCGTCGAGCTCTTGAAGCGCGCATTCCCACGGCCGCCCGAGCCGCCCCGGGCGACCACGGCCCGCTGTCCGGGCAGGACGAGGTCGTGGACGCTTCCGTCGTCGGACTCGACCACGGTCCCGGGAGGAACGGCAACCTCGAGCTCTTCCCCGTCGGCGCCGCGGCGGTTGGCCCCCTCCCCGTGACGTCCACGCCCCGCCTCCCACCGGTTGCGCCGTCCCAGGGACTGCAGGTCGCGCAGCGAGTCGTCGCAGACCAGGACGACCGCCCCGCCATGGCCCCCGTCACCCCCGTCCGGACCTCCCCTCGGAACGTGGGCCTCCCGGCGAAACGAGGTGCAGCCGTCACCGCCCCGTCCGCCCTTCACGAATATGCGAGCCTTGTCCTGCATCATCTGACCCGGCGCCCCCGGCGCCATCCGGGCGACGAAAGGAAACCATGGCTGACAGCAGGGTATTCGTGATTACCGGAGCCTCGAGCGGAATCGGCGCCGCCACCGCGGTCGAGGCCTCGCGCGCCGGCCACCGCCTGGTGCTCGCCGCCCGCCGCCCGGAGGCCCTGGACGAGGTTGCCGGGCGCTGCGAGGGAGAGGTCGTCACGGTGCCCACCGACGTCACCTCCTGGGAGGACAACGAGCGGCTGGCTGCCGCCGCGATCGGGGCCTTCGGGGCGATCGACGTCGTCTTCGCCAACGCCGGCTTTGGGGCGAACCGCAGCTTCTCCTCCGAAGGGGACAGCCCGGAACACTGGCGCGAGATGGTCCTCACCAATGTCCTGGGAGCCGCCTACACCGTGCGCGCAACCTTCGAGGCGGTCCGGGAGGCCACGGGGCACTTCCTGCTCACCGGTTCGGTCGCCGGCCGCATCGCCATCCCGGGGAGCCTCTACTCGTCGACCAAATGGGCGGTCAGCGGAATGGCCCAGTCGCTGCGCGCCGAGCTGGCCGGGAGCGGGGTCCGCGTGACGCTGATCGCGCCGGGGATGGTCGACACGCCGTTCTTCGACAGCACCCCGGCCGACGAGATCCTCCAGGAGCAGGACATCGCCGAAGCGGTGATGTGGGCAATCTCGCGGCCGCCCCGTGTCGACGTCAACGAGATCCTCGTCAGGCCGACCGTCCAGCAGATGTGAGCGTCAGCCGCTCTCGGCGGGAACGACGCTCACGAAGCGACCGGCGCGGCCTTCGCTGAACTGCACCACTCCGGGGCCCTTGGCGAAAAGAGTGTGGTCCCGGCCCATGCCGACGCCCTCGCCGGCGCGGAAGCGCGTGCCGCGCTGTCGGACGATGATCTCGCCGCCGCTGACCTCCTGGCCGCCGAAGATCTTCACGCCCAGGCGCTTGGATTCCGAGTCGCGCCCGTTGCGCGAGGAGCCTCCGCCCTTCTTGTGTGCCATTACTCGTCGTCCTTCCCGGCCGCCGGCTTCTTGGCCGCCGGCTTCTTCGCGGTGGTCGCCTTGGCCGCCGGCTTCTTGGCTGCCGGCTTCGTCGCGGCTGTCGCCTTGGCCGCCGGCTTCTTGGCCGCGGCCGCCGGGGCCTTCTTGGCGGCCGCTCCCATGGAGATCCCCGTCACCTCGATCCGGGTGAGCTCCTGGCGGTGGCCCTGCGTGCGCTTGTAGCCGCGCTTGGGCTTGAACTTGAAGACGCGGATCTTCTCGCCGCGGAGATGC
>CAIKSH010000241.1 GCA_903830015.1 uncultured Solirubrobacterales bacterium
AACGTGGCCGCTGGCCTCCCAGACCCGGGGGTGCTGGAGGATCGCCGAGTCCAGGGCGACGATGTCGTCGTGCTCCTGGAGCATCGAGCGCCACCACTCGGCCTTGACGTTCCCCTTGAGCAGGACGCCGTAGTGGCCGAAGTCGTAGGTCGAGCCCAGGCCCCCGTAGATCTCCGACGAGGGGAAGATGAAGCCGCGCCGCTTGCAGAGGGCGACGATCTTGTCCATGGTCACGGAGTCTTCGGCCATGGCCCGCATGCTACGGGCGGGGGCCTCCGGCACGCCCACACCCGCACCTATAATCAGCGCCCGCGATGCCCATTTACGAGTACAGGCGGCCGGACGGCACGACCTTCGAGATCGAGCAGCGCATGACCGACGACGCGCTGACCGAGGACCCGGAGACCGGCGTCCCGGTCGAGCGGGTGCTCCACCCGGTGGCCATCCACTTCAAGGGCAAGGGCTTCCACAACACCGACTACGGCACGCGGAGGCGCAACCGGGAGCTGGAGAAGTCGGCCTCCGACGGCGCCGACGCCCACGACGCCAAGACGGCCGACAAGGCCAAGGAGAAGAAGGAAGCCAAGGGCTCGGGCAAGGCCGGCTCCAAGGAGAAGCCGGCCGCGCCGAAGAAGAAGGACTGAGCGCTCAGCGGTTCAGGAACCGCGTTACCTGGCGGCGCCGGGATTCCTCGCTCACCGTAAGCCCCGCCCCGCCGTCGGGCAGGACCACGGCCCCGTCGGGTCGCAGGATGCTCGAGCTGCCCGAGCCCGACACGGCGATCGTGGCCATCAGCCCGGTCAGCCCCGCGGCGCCCATGTCGGAGCTGATCGTCTGCGGGGCGCGCCAGCCGATCAGCGGCCAGCGGACGAAGCCCATCGGCGAGAGGACCTGGGAGCGCATCGCCGAGACCAGCTGCTGCTGGCGGCGCGCGCGGTCGAGGTCATTCTCGCCCGGCGCGCAGGTGTTGATCCGGGTGCGCGAGAGGGCCAGGGCCTGCTGGCCGTTCAGCCGGGTCGTGCCCTTCGGAAGGTCGAGGGTCACCCCGCCGTTGGCGTAGCCGCCGTTGATCTTCGCCTTCACGCAGCCGCCGGTGTAATTGACCCCGCCCATCGCATCGACGAGCTTGGGGAACCGCTCGAAGTTGACGAGGATCACGTGGTTGATCGGGATGCCCAGGTAGTCGCTGACCGTCCTGATGGCCAGCGCCGGCCCGCCGATGGCGAAGGCGGCGTTGATCTTCTGTGTCCCGTAGCCGGGGATCTCGACCACGGTGTCGCGCGGGATCGAGAGCTTGGCGCTGTGGCCGCCGCCGACCCGCATTACCTGGATCGAGTCCGAGCGGCTCGGGCCCGAGGTCGCGGCGCCCGGTTCCCTGGATCCCTTCGCCCGCAGGTCGGAGCCGAGGATCAGCGTGTTGGAGGCCGAGACCAGCGGCGGCCCCGGCGCGGCCAGTTCGGCGCGGGCGCTGCGGGGCACGCGGTCCTGGAGGACCTGCGCGCTGAACAGGAACAGGGCGACCGACAGGGCGGTCCAGCCCAGCACGGCGAGCACCACCCACTTGACGATCCGCCCGAAGCTCCAGCGCCGGCGCCCGCGCGGCTCACGGGGGGCACTTTCCCGGCGGGAGCGCCGGCCCGAGGGAGGGGGCGGCGGGGGCGGGACAACCGGCCGCCGGCCCTCGCGCGGGGGAA
>CAIKSH010000242.1 GCA_903830015.1 uncultured Solirubrobacterales bacterium
CGACCTGTGCGGTCAGGTCGTCCTCGGTCGGGCCCAGGCCCCCGCTGGTGACGATCAGGGCGCACCCTTCCGCGCGCAGCCACTCGAGCGCCGACATCATGTCGGCCGGGCGATCGCCTACCACGACGGTTGTCTCATGGTCGACCCCGAGTTCACGGAGCCTCTCCGAGCACCAGGGACCGTTGCGGTCGACCACGCGGCCGGTCAGGACCTCGGTGCCGGTGACCAGGATGCCGGCGTGGATGCTCACGCGTTCAGCGCGGGCGCGGGGACGACGACCAGGGCGACGGGGCTCGCACCGGCGCTGCGGCCGATGAGGAAGAGGCCGACGATGATCAGGATCACGAGGACGACGGCGATGGCGCCCCGGCTCAGTCCTCGGCTGCGTCGCGGCCGGACGGGATTGGCGCTGGTCGGCGCCTGAAGGTCGCCGGTGTACTCGTAGCGCAGCTTGAAGTTCTCGACCAGCGCCCTTCCGTCCAGGCCCAGGTAGTCGCCGTAGGTGCGCAGGAACGCCTTGGCCGAGGTCGGCTCGGGAAGGGCCTCCCACTCACCGCTCTCCAGGGCGCGCAGGTATTTTCCGCGGATCTTGGTGTCGGCCTCGACGGTGGCTATGTCAAGGCCGGCATTCTCGCGCGCGGTGCGGAGCTGGTCGGCGATCTCGGGCATGGGCCCGAGAGGCTAATCACTCAGGCTCGGTGTCCGGCGCGCCGGCAACTGCGGTTGCGTCCTGGTCGTCTGCCGGCGCGGGAGCGTCGGCTTCCAGGGCGGCCAGCACACGCGGCAGGTCGGCAGCGCCGATCAGGACCTGGCGGGGCTTTGAGCCCTCATACCCGCTGATGATTCCCCGGCGCTCGAGCATGTCGATCAGCCGCCCGGCCCGCGTGTACCCGAGCCGAAGGCGCCGCTGGAGCATCGAGGTGGAGGCGGTGTCCATCTCCACAACCAGGCGGATGGCATCGGCCAGGGCGGGGTCCTCGTCGGGGTCGCATCCGTCCTCGCCGGCCGGTTCCGGCGCCGCCTCGGTCTCGACCTCCTCCAGGAGGTCCTCCCGCAGCGCCGGCTCGCCCTGTCCGGCCCAGAAGCCGGTGAGCTCCTCGATCTGGCCTTCGTCGATGTAGGCCCCCTGGATCCGCTGAAGCCGTGAAGAGCCCAGCGGGGAGAAGAGCATGTCGCCCTGCCCGAGCAGCGTCTCGGCTCCGTTCTGGTCGAGGATGACCCGGGAGTCGGTCTGGCTGGAGACGGCGAAGGCGATCCGGGACGGGACGTTGGCCTTGATCATGCCGGTGATCACGTCCACGCGGGGGCTCTGCGTGGCCAGAACGAGATGGATTCCCACCGCTCGGGCCTTCTGGGCCAGCCTGATGATTGCGTCTTCGACGTCGCCCGGGGCAACCATCATCAGGTCGGCGAGCTCGTCGATCACGCAGAGCAGGTACGGGAGCGGCTCCTCACCCTCCTTGGCGCGGTGGCGGTTGAGCTCGACCAGCGACCGGGTCTTGGCTACCGACATTACGCCGTAGCGCCACTCCATCTCGCGCACCAGGTTCTGGAGTGCGTTGGCGGCCATCCGGGGGCTGGTGATAACCGGCGTGAGCAGGTGCGGAATCGATTCGTAGTGGTTGAGCTCCACCTGTTTGGGGTCGACGAGGACGAGGCGCACCTGGTCGGGGGTGGCGCGCAGGAGGACCGAGCTGAGCATGGCGTTGACCGTCGCCGACTTGCCGGCGCCGGTGGTGCCGGCAACCAGGAGATGGGGCATCTTGGCCAGGTCGGCGGTGACCGCGCGGCCCCCGACGTCCTTGCCAAGGAAGACGGTAAGCGGGCTGGCGTCCTTGGGAACCTCCCCGTAGACGTCGCCCAGGGTCACGAGGTGACGGGTCTGGTTGGGGACCTCGACCCCTACGGCCTGCTTACCCGGGATCGGCGCGAGGATCCGGATGTCGGTGGCGGCCAGCGCGTAAGCCAGGTCGTCGCGCAGGTTGCCGACCTTGTTCATCTTCACGCCGGGAGCGAGCTTGAGCTCATAGCGGGTTATGTGGGGGCCCGCCACGGTGCCGACCAGGGACGCCTCGATGCCGAAGTGGCTCAGCGCCTCCAGTAGCGCCTCGCCGGTGGCGCCGCCGTCCGCTGAAGCCGCCGACCCCTTGCGGGCCTTGGAGCGCGTCAGCAGCTTCGGGTTGGGAAGCCGGTAGGCAACCGCCTTTCCGTCGCGGGGCTCGTTCGTGGGAGCGGGCAGCGGCTCGGGCTCGGCGGGCGCCTCGGCGAGAGCCACCGTCGCGTCCGGGTCCGCCTCCGGCTCCGGCTCGGGATCGAGGGCTGCCTCGGCCTCGGGATCCTCTTCCTCGGTGAGCTCGTCGGAAGGCCACGGATCGACGGCGTGGACCACGGGCTCCTCGTCCTCGGGCTCGGGGGGCGCGATCGGCGCCGGACGGTCAGGGTCCGGAGCGAGGGAGCCGGCCGCCCGGCGCGCGGCGCCGGCCACCTCGGCGACCGAGCGGGAGGTCCCGGAGAGAAGGGCCGCGATGGAGACGCCGGTGAGGACCAGCACCCCTGCGATGAGGCCGAAGATCCCGAGCAGGTGGGCGCCTACCGGCCCGACCAGGCTGGCCACCCCGACGTAGATCCCGTCTCCCAGGGCCCCGCCGCGGTCGGCGAAGTACTCGGGCTGCCAGCTTCCGGGCCGCGGTGCCTGGGGCCCGGTCCCGAAGGTGCCGGCGGCGAGCAGCAGGGCGAGGAAGGCGACGATCATCACCGCGCCGATCCGGACGTTGCCTCCGACCGGCAGGACCGGGCGGAGGATCATGAGGAGTCCGGTGCCGGCCAGGGCGACCGGCACGAGATACGCCGCCTGGCCGAGGGCCCAGAGAAGCCCGGAGACAACCTGGTCGCCGCCGATCCCTGCGTCACCGGTGGAGTAGAGCGGGAAGGCGATGAAGATCGCCAGCGCCACGAGCGCCAGCCCGAGCAGGTCCCGCTGGCGCTGGTCGAGCGTCGCCTTCGAGGTTCCGGCCGCCTTACGCCTGGGCCTGGCCGACTTGCCGGCCTGGGGCCGGGATCGCCGGCCGGCCGGCTTGCGGGCGGCGTTGCGGGGCTTATTGGGCTTCTTCCGTGTCGTGGCCATACCTTGCGCGCATTCGACGCCGATGGCCGGCTCCCTTCATTGGGATCGCTGCAGTCTGCGTAACCTGTAGGCGTGAGCGATTATCTGGCCAGGGTCCTCGTCGTAGAGGACG
>CAIKSH010000243.1 GCA_903830015.1 uncultured Solirubrobacterales bacterium
AGGTTTCGGTGAAGCCGGACGGCTCGGTCGGGCGCTTCACGCTCCAGCGCACCGCCAGCGGCCACGGCACCACCCGCGCCCAGGCCGTCCACGACGCCAGCCCGCAGATGGCCGCCGCCACCTCCAACACCCGCCGCTACCGGGTCGTCGCCGCCCGGGCGAAGGAGGGCTCGCGGGGGTTGGCCGTGCGGGTCCTGCAGCGCGGCCTGGCCAGGAAGGGCTACGTCGTGGGGCGCCGCGGCGTATACGACGGGCGCACCGCCCGCGCGGTGCTGGCCTTCCGCAAGGTCACCGGCATGCCGCGCACCTACGGGGCAAACTCGACCGTCTTCAAGAAGCTGGCCCGGGGCGGCGGCACCTTCAAGGTCCGCTACCCGAGCCACGGCCGCCACATCGAAGCTTCGCTGTCCAAGCAGGTGCTTGCGCTCATCAGCGGCGGTAAGGCGGTGCGGATCTACCCGACGAGCAGCGGGGCGCCGGCCACGCCGACCATCCGCGGCAGCTTCCGCGTCTATCGCAAGGACCCGGGCACCAACGCCAAGGGGATGATCCACTCCAGCTACTTCATCCGCGGCTACGCGATCCACGGTTTCGTCAGCGTGCCGGTCTACCCGGCCAGCCACGGATGCCTGAGGGTGCCCCCGGCCGAGGCGCTCTCGATCTACAACTGGGTCCGCATCGGCACCCCGGTCGACGTCTATTACTAGGGCGGCTGCTGGCGTGGACGCCCGCGAGACGCTGATCGAGCAGCTGCGCGAGCACGCGCTGATCATCGGCGAGGTCACCCTCACCAGCGGCGCGGTCGCCCAGTACTACGTCGATTCCAAGCGGGCGATCATGCTTCCCGCCGGCTTCCGGGCGCTCGGCGAGCTCGTTGCCGCCCTGGCCGCCCAGACCGGCGCCACCGCGGTCGGCGGAATGACCATGGGTGCCGACCCGGTCGCCTGCTCGGCGCTGGGCGCCGGCGCCGACGTGAAGGCCTTCTTCGTGCGCAAGGAGGCCAAGCAGCACGGCCTGGCGCGGCGGATCGAGGGCCCGCTGCTCGAGCCGGGCGAGCGCTGCCTGGTCGTGGAGGACGTGGTGACCACCGGCGGCTCGACCGTCCGGGCGATCGAGGCGGTCCTCGAGGGTGGCCACGAGGTGGTGGGGGTGGTCAGCGTGCTCGACCGGCTGGCCGGGGGAGGCGAGGCTATCGAGGCGGCGGCAGGCGCCCCCTACTTCCCCCTGGCCACCATCGACGACGTCTACCCCGACCGCCCTGACCGCGACTGAGCCTGCGGGCCGCCGGTCAGGGCGAGCCGAAGATCGAGTGGTCGCCGATCCGCCGCCACCGGATGGCCGCCTCGCCGTCCACCTGAACCCACTCCCAGGTTGCCCGTCCGTCGGGCTGCTTCATGCTCCAGGTCATCTCCCACACCCCGGTCGCCCTCTGCACCGGCTTGACCCGCAGGCTCCTGGGCCACGGGTCGGCGGCGCCGCCCGCGGCGCGCTCGGCGGCGTCGTGGAAGCGCGGCAGGGCCTTCTCCCGGAAGGCGCGGCGGTGTTCGGCCGGGAGGCTGCGGTAGTCGCGGTCGAAGGCCGGCGTGGTCTGGAACTTCAGGATTCGTCCAGTCGCTCGAGGTGTTCGGCCAGCGCCTCGGGCGACTCGTGGGTGGTGACCTGGCCTCGGGCCACGTGCCCGTCGACCTCGCGTTCCATCTTCTGCCAGCGCTCGCTCCAGAACCACGCCTGGTCTGCGGGCACTGCGACCACGTAGCGCAGCAGCACGCCCTCGGGGGTCGCCTCGATGGCCACCTCGCGGCCGGCGAACTGCTTGCCGAGCGTCACCCGGCCCTTCTCGTCGATCGTCTTGGTGGCCACGGATTCTCCCCTCGAGTAGTGGGCAAATCCCACTTTACCACCGGATTCGACGACTTCGGCCTGGCCCATGGCGATCCTAGGCGCCGCGGGCCGGTTCTCGCCCCTCTCGAGGCCTGCTGGCCCAGCCTGCCGGCCGCGCGGGGCCCGCCGGCACCCGAGTGCCCCGACCTGGATTCGAACCAGGGGCCTACTCCTTAGGAGGGAGTCGCTCTATCCAGCTGAGCTATCGGGGCGCGCGGGAGCGATTCTAGGCGCCGGCGCGG
>CAIKSH010000244.1 GCA_903830015.1 uncultured Solirubrobacterales bacterium
AGGCTGTTCAGGATCACGCCGATCACCATGTTGAAGACGATGAAGGTGGCGATCAGGACGAAGCTGATGAAGTAGAGGGCCACCCACGGGCTCAGGTCGAGCAGCGGGTACATGATGTCCGGCCAGCCTTCGAGCGTAAGGACGGTGAACAGGGTCAGCATCGAGCGGCCGATGTTGTCCCAGTACTCGGGCTCGGCGTTGTGGAAGAAGGCCCAGCCCGCCATCCCGTAGAGGAAGAGCAGCAGGATGGTCAGGAAGAGCAGGCCGCTTAGTGGGCGCAGCGCCTTGAGCAGTCCGCGGGCCAGCACCTGGAGGTCGGGCATGTAGCGCAGCAGCCGGGCGATTCGCAGGACCCGGAGCACCCGGAGGATCGCGGTCTCGTTGGAGAGGCCCGGGATGAAGACGCTCCCGATGACGATGAAGTCGAAGACGTTCCAGCCGGACTTGAAGAACTGCCCCGGGTGCTTGCCGTAGGAGAGGAACCGGATGACCAGCTCGACGACGTAGATCGCCAGGCAGATCTGGTCGATCAGGACGAGCGTCGGGCCCAGGGACTCCTCCAGGTTGGCGAACGTGTAGAGGCCCAGCGAGATCGCGTTGATGATGATCACGCCGACGATGAAGAACTGGAAGCGCTCGCTGTTGATTATCGAGCTGCATCTGCGGGCGACGGCATTCACGGGACTGGAAATGTAGAGGCCCCGGTGCCCCGGCGCGACTGCAATTGCGACCTGCTCCCGGTAGGGTCGCCCCATGAACGCAGACGACAAGAGCGACGACGAGCCCGGCGGGCTGAGCAACGAGCCGCTGCCCGGCTCCGGCGCCACTCCCAGCCAGCCCGAAAAGCCCGCCGATTCAGGCGCAGAGCAGCCTCCCGCCGCTCCGCCGCCTCCCGCCCCACCGGCCCCACCGGCAGGGTCGGCCCCTCCGCCGCCGCCTCCGTCGCCGGCGACAGCCGCTCCGGCCGCCGCCGCAGCGCCGGCCGGTGGCGCGGTGGCTTCCGGCCCCGGCCAGCCCGGCCTGGCGATCGCGGCCTTCGTCTGCGGCCTGATCTCGATCCTTACCTCGTGGTGCTGCATCGGCGTTCCCCTTGGGGTCGCCGCCGTGGTCTGCGGCATCGTCGCCAAGGGCGAAGTCGAGCGCCGCGGGGCATCGAGCTGGATGTGGATCACCGGGCTCGTCCTCGGTGCCCTCTCGCTGGCCGTGTTCGCGATCCTGCTGATCATCGGCGCCGCCAACACCGACTGGAATTTCGACACCTCGACCAACTGAGCCCGTGACCGACGTCCCGGCCAAGCCCTGTGGCCACGTCGGCCACGACCACGCGGCCCGGCGCGGCCCGGGGCTTTACCTGGCCCTGGCCGGGCTGCTCCTCGCCGCGCCGCTGGTGGTGGCCCGGCTGCTCGACCCGTCGATCGCCGACGAGCCGGGGGGCTGCCCGCTGCTGCACGCCACCGGCGTGCCGTGCCCGGCCTGCGGGGCCACCCGCGCCTTCGTGCTGCTCGCCCACGGCGACGGAGGCGGTGCGCTGCGCTTCAACTGGGCCTGGATCGTCGTCTGGGCCGTCGCGGTGATTGCCCTCGCCGTGGCCGCCTGGCGGCTGCTGGCCGGGCGCCCGGCCGTGCCGTCACGGCTGCGCGCCGCCGGCCGCTGGCTGCAGGCCCATCCCGTGGCCGTGGTGGCGCTGCCCTTCCTGCTGATGGCCGGGCCATGGGCGGTGGCGATGGCCAACCTGTCCGCGATCCGCTGACCGGTCCCGTGGCCGCAGTCGATCCCGAGCTGGCCCACGCCGTCGGCGTCCGCGTCGTCGACCACGACCACCTCGCGGGTAGCGATCCGGCCCACACTGCGGTGCAGACCTCGACGAT
>CAIKSH010000245.1 GCA_903830015.1 uncultured Solirubrobacterales bacterium
CTCAATCGGGTATCCGTCATGCCTCGTCGAGGCCGCGCGAGCGTACGTACGGTCGCGGACGGATGTCAAGCGACGAAACGCACAATCCGCCGGAAAGGCGCAATTTCCGCCCTTTGGAGGGTTCTCCGAGGGCCGGCCGGGACGCCGGAGCTCAGAAGCGCTCGAAGCCGCGCCGCAGCTCCCAGTCGGTCACCGCCGCGTCGAAGGCGTCCAGCTCGACCCGGGCGTTGTTGACGTAGTGGTCGACCACCTCGTCGCCGAAGGCGCTCCGCGCCAGGGCGCTCGCGGCGAACAGCTGCTGGCCCTCGCGCAGGGTGCCCGGAAGCCTCTGTTCGTCGGCGGCGTAGGCGTTGCCCTCCAGCGCAGGGGTTGCCGGCAGGCCGCGATCGACGCCATCCAGGCCGCCGGCGATGATCGCGGCCAGGGAGAGGTAGGGGTTGACGTCGGCGCCGGGGCTGCGCAGCTCGAGCCGCCGCGCCATTCCCTCGCCGATCACCCGGACGGCGCAGGTCCGGTTGTCGTTGCCCCAGGCGACGCTCGTCGGGGCGAACGAGCCCTCGGCGAAGCGCTTGTAGGAGTTGACGTGGGGCGCGTGAAAGAGCGTCAGCTCGCGCAGGCTGGCCAGCACGCCGCTGAGGAAGGAGTCGAAGGTCTCCGGCGAGTCGGCGAATACCGGCGCGTCGCTGCCGTCGCGGATCGAGAAGTGCACGTGGCACGAGTTGCCCTCGCGCTCGTCGTACTTGGCGATGAAGGTGATCGCCAGCCCCTCCTGCACGGCGATCTCCTTGGCGCCGGTCTTGTAGACGACGTGGTTGTCGGCGGTGACCAGGGCGTCCTCGTAGCGGAAGTTGACCTCGTGCTGGCCGAGGTTGCACTCGCCCTTGGAGTTTTCGACCACCATTCCCGCCGCGGTCATCTCGTTGCGGATCCGGCGGATCAGCGGCTCGACGTAGCTGCCGCCGAGGATCGAGTAGTCGAGGTTGTAGTGGTTGGCCGGGGTCAGGCCGCGGTAGTCGGCGACGCTGGCCTCCCGGTAGCTCTCGTCGAAGATGATGAACTCGAGCTCGGTAGCCGCGAGCGCCGACCAGCCGCGCTCGGCGAGCCGGTCCAGCTGCGCCTTGAGGATCTGCCGCGGCGAGGCGGCCACCGGGGAGTGGTCGTGCCAGAGCAGGTCGGCCAGGACCAGGGCGGCGCCCTCGTTCCAGGGCGTCTCGCGGAGGGTTGCCAGGTCGGGGACCGTCTCGAAGTCGCCGTATCCACGCTCCCAGGAGGCCATCTCGTAGCCCGGGACGGTCTCCATCTCCACGTCGACGGCGAGCAGGTAGTTGCAGGCCTCCGAGCCGTGTTCGAGGACCGCGTCGAGGAAGTGCTGGGCGGTGAAGCGCTTGCCCTGGAGGCGCCCCTGCATGTCGCAGAAGCCGAGCACCACGGTGTCAATGCGCCCGGAGGCCACGGCCTCCCGCAGCTCGTCGGTGGTCATGGCCGCAAGCTATCGGGCGCACCGCCGTTGCGTGCAATCCCCTTGGCCCCTAGCCTCGGGCGCCGGTGGCCGATTTCGACCTGCAGCCCATCTTTGCCGCGCTGGAGCCCGACCTGGGCGACCCGGCGGGGGAGCCGGAGGTTCTCTCCGGCGGCATCACCAACCGTAACCTTCGCGTGCCGTTCGAGGCCGGCGACTACGTGCTGCGGATCTGCACCCCCGGGGTGGAGATCATCTCGATCGACCGGGAAACCGAGGTCGAGGCCAACCGCAACGCCCACGCGGCCGGGGTGGCGCCGGCGGTGGCCGCGTGGCTCCCCGAGCTTGGCTGCCTGGTGACCGCGTTCGTGCCCGGCGAGCCGATGACCGCCGGGGCGATGGCCGAGCCGGCGCGCATCGGCGAGCTGGGCAGGGCCCTGCGGGCCGTCCATGCCGGCCCTGAGCTGGCCACCGCCTTCCCCACCTTCACCCTGGCCTGGGAGTACGAGGAGAGCGCCCGCCGGCTCGGCGGCGGGGCGGCCCCCGAGGATCTCGAACTTGCCCGGGAGCTCAGCGAACGCATCGGGGAAGCGGTCGGCCGCCTCCCGGGCCACGCGCAGGTGCCGTGCCACAACGACATGCTCACCGCCAACTTCATCGCCACCGGCGACGGGCTCGTCCTCGTCGACTGGGAGTACGCCGGCATGAACGACCGCTTCTTCGACCTGGGCAACGCGGCGGTCAACAACGAGTTCGGCGATGCGGAGGGAGCGCTGCTGCTCGAGGCCTACTTCGGGGCCGAGCCGGACGAGACTCAGGTAGCTTCGCTGGCCCTGATGAGGCTGATGAGCGACGTGCGCGAGGCGATGTGGGGCGTGGTCCAGGGGGCCGCTTCGCAGATCGACTTCGACTACGGCGACTACGCCGCCCAGCACTTCGACCGCCTTCGCCGCGGCGCCGGGGATCCCCGGCTGGAAGGGTGGCTGCGTGGCTCGGCCTCGTGAGCTTCCCGACCGCGCGCGCGTAGTAATCATCGGCGGCGGGGTCGGCGGCGCGAGCATCGCCGACCACCTCGCCGGCCTGGGGGAGAAGGACGTCGTCCTCCTCGACCGCAGCGAGCTGACCAGCGGCTCGACCTTCCACTCGGCCGGCCTCGTCGGGCAGCTTCGCTCGAGCGTGACCCTCACCGAGATGATGATGTACTCGGCCGAGCTCTACAGGAAGCTCGAAGAGGAGTCCGAGCTCAAGCCCGGCTGGGTGGAGTGCGGCGGGATCCGCCTGGCCTGCACGCCCGAGCGCGAGCAGGAGATCCTCCGCCAGGTCGCGTGGGCAAAGACCTTCGGGCTGCCGCTCGAGCTGATCACCCCGCAGGAGGCCCAGGAGCTCTTCCCGCTGATGGTCACCGACAACGTGCGTCTCGGCTCCTACCTGGCGACCGACGGCTACCTCGACCCCTCCCAGCTCACCTACTCGCTGGCCGACGGCGCGCGGGCCGGCGGCGTCCAGATCTTCACCCATACGCGGGTCGAGGGGATCGACGTGGAGAAGGGCGCCGTGCGCCGGGTGCGGACCGAGTGGGGCGACATCGAGGCCGATGTAGTCGTCAACGCAGGCGGCATGTTCGCCGCCGAGATCGGGCGCATGGCCGGCGTGCGGGTGCCGATCGTCCCGATGGCCCACGAGTACCTGGTGACCCAGCCCTTCCCGGCGATGGAGGAGCTGCGCGCCGGCGGCAACCACCTGCCGACGCTGCGCGACCCCGACCTGCTCATCTACTACCGCGAGGACGCCGGCGGCCTGGTGATGGGCGGGTACGAACGCAGCTGCGCCCCGTGGGCGCTCGACGACCACCTCGTCGACCGGATCCCACCGGACTTCAACGGCCGCCTGCTCGAGGAGGACTGGGACCGCTTCGAAGAGATCACCGTCAACTCGCGCGAGCGCGTGCCGGCGATGAACGAGATCACGGTCACCAAGCTGATCAACGGGCCCGAGGCGTTCACCCCGGACAACGAGTTCTGCCTGGGGGAGAGCGACGTGAAGGGGTTCTTCGTCGCCGCCGGCTTCTGCGCCCACGGGCTGGCGGGGGCCGGCGGGATCGGCAAGGTGATGGCCGAGTGGATCAGCGCCGGCGAGCCGCAGATGGACCTCAGGGAGATGGACATCCGGCGCTTTGCTCCGCAGTACAGCTCGCCGGCCGACACGCTGGCCCGCACCCGCCAGAAC
>CAIKSH010000246.1 GCA_903830015.1 uncultured Solirubrobacterales bacterium
GGGCCGGCGCGGCTGCCGGTGAACCTCAACTACATGACCGGCCCGCCCGGCGGCCCCGAGCCCCCGGGGATGACCGAGCTCTTCACCATGCGGATCGACCTCGCGGTCGGGCTCTTCCTGCTTCTGGCGGCCATCGACCACCTCGGCGTCTCGCTGCCGGGCGTTCGCGACTGGTACCTGCGTAACGTCCGTCGCGGCATCAATCCGGCCCGCTGGTGGGAGTACTCGATCAGCGCCTCGATAATGGTGGTGCTGATCGCCATGCTCTCCGGCATCAGCGAGCTGACGGCCCTGGTGGCGATCTTCGGCGCCAACGCGGGGATGATCCTCTTCGGCCTGGTGATGGAGTACACCAACGTCGACCGGCCGAGGGTCCAGTGGCGCCCCTTCGTCTACGGCTGCATCGTCGGCGCCGTCCCGTGGATCGCCATCGCCCTGCAGCTGATCCTCTCTTCGACAGCGGCCGACAACAGCGACGGCGTGCCGGTCTTCGTCTACGTGATCTTCGGGACGCTCTTCGTCCTCTTCAACCTCTTCGCCCTGAACATGTGGCTGCAGTACCGGGGCGTAGGCCGGTGGGCCGACCCGGTCTTCGCCGAGAAGGCCTACATCTGGCTGAGCCTGATCGCCAAGAGCGCGCTGGCCTGGCAGGTCTACTTCGGCGCCCTGGCCGGAAGCTGAGTTCAGAGCCCTGGCGAGCCGCGCCCGTGTAGCCTCCGCTCGATGGAGGCCGGCGCCGAGATCATCGTCATTGAGGCCGAACCGGGACGCCCAGCCGGCGGCCTCTTCGGCGCGATCACCGGGGCCGTGACCGGCGCCGTCGGCGCCGTCGCCCGCACCGGCGCCGAGGTAACCATTCGCGCCACCGAGGGCGCCGTGGAAACGGTTATGGCCTCGAAGGCCGTTCAGGACTCGATCGAGCGGGTGGTGGCCAGCCCGGCGATGACCAGCGCGGTCGACGCCGTCGTGGGCTCGCCGGCCGTCCAGGAGACGCTCGAGCGGGTGGTCAGCGGCCCGGCATTTGCCAGCGCCCTGCGAACCATCCTCAGCCCCGAGACCGTCGACATGATCGCCGACGAAGTGGCGCAGAGCCAGATGGTCCAGAAGATCACCGTCGCGGCGATGGAGGCCGGGGAGATGGCACCGATCGTCGACGCGTTCCTCGAGCGCGAGGAGCTCTGGATCCTCGTGCAGACGATCGCCGAGAGCCCGGCCGTGATCGACGCCGTGCGCCAGCAGGGCTTCGGGTTCGCCGACCAGGTCGGCGACGAGGTTCGCGGCCGCTCGCGGACCGCCGACCAGGTAGTCGCCCGCACGGCACGTACCTTTATCGGCCGCCGGGAGAAGCTCGACGCCCAATTGCCTACCGACCAGGAGAACGACGCCGAGGGCAGGGGCGGAAGGAAGCACGGCAGTAAGGAAGCCGGCTCGTGACCGATACGGGAGCGCCGGAATCTCCACCTGCCCAGCCCGACGACTGGTCGGCAAGCGGCCCGGCCGAATCGGCAATCGCCCGCGCCCAGGTGGCCGCGGCGGTGCGGCTGCGCGGGTCCTCGGCGGTCAAGGGAGCGCCGCAGCGTTACGTCGGCCTGGTCAGCCGCCTGCTCGGCTTCGTGATCGACGCGGCCATCGTCAACCTGGTCGCGGCGATCACCTGGGCGATCACCGCCCTGACCATGAACACCCTGGGTGTTCCCGACAGCGCGGAATCCGTGATCCTCGCAATCCTCGCGGTGATCTACGTGATCTGGGCCGCCGGCTACTTCGTCTCGTTCTGGTCGAGCACCGGCCAGACCCCGGGCGCCCGGGCGATGGAGTTCCGGGTCGTGGACGAGGACGACGGCCGCCCGCTGACCATCCGCCACTCACTGCTCCGCGTGGTCGGAATGGTGCTCGGCGCGATCCCCTTCGGCGCCGGATACGCCATTGGCCTGTTTAACGAACGTTGCCGCTGCTTCCTGGACATCATCAGCGACAGCGTCGTCATAGACGCCCCCGTTTACACTGTCGCCGACCGTCGCCGCCTGGCGAGGGACGCGGCGATCAACAAGTACAAGCCCCGCTACAGCTCGGCCGAGCA
>CAIKSH010000247.1 GCA_903830015.1 uncultured Solirubrobacterales bacterium
GGATGGCCGGCTGGGCCTTCTTCCACAACGCCGAGCCCGAGTACTGGGACAACATCGGCCGCTCGATGCTGACCCTGTTCACCGTCCTGACGCTCGAGGGCTGGCCGGACATCATGTACCCGCTGCTCGACCTGAGCCCGTGGGTGGCCCTCTACTTCATCAGCTTCGTCCTGATCGCCACCTTCATCGTCTTCAACATGGTGATCGGCGTGATCCTGAACAGCCTCGATACCGCCCACAAGGCCGAGAATGCCCGCCAGCGCGCCGCCGCGCTGGCCGATGACGGCGTCCTAATCTCCGATCCCCAGGTGCTGGCCCATATCGAGGCCCTGCGCGAGGCGATAGACGACCTGGAGGTCGACATCGCTTCCCGCGACGCCGGCGCCGCGCCGGCCCCGAAGGCGGCAGGCGGCACTGCCGACGCGAAGGCCTGAGCGACCGGGCCGGTCAGTTGCCGGCGCTGCCGGCCCGGGCTACTGGACCAGGCAGGAGATGTCGATTATCAGCACGCCGGAGCCGCTCTGGTAATCGCTGGTCGTCTCGACCGTGGCGTAGTAGGAGTTCTTGCCGGCCTTGCCCTGGTCGGTGATCTGGGCACCCGGGATGTCGGCCTGGGAGGGCGTTCCGCCGCCCTGCGAGGGGGCGCTCAGGAAAGCGTTTCCGTTTCCGGCCGGGCACTGGCCCGAGCTCCACGTGGCGGTGAAGGTCTGGCTCGTGCCGGAGTCAAGCGTGAACTGCTTGACGATGTTGGCCGGACCCGGAGGCGAGGGCGGCTTGGGCGGGTTCGGCGGCTTGGGCGGGGTCGGCGGAGTCGGCGGCGTCGGGGCCCGGTAGCGGCCGATGGTCACCGTGACGTTGGTGCCCTCGGTGGCCTTTGAGCCGCCGGAGGGAAGCTGGGAGAGGGCGACGCCGTTCTGAGTCGGACTGCTGACCTTCCTGTGCACGAAGACCGCGTCGTAGCCGGCCCGCGAGAGCTTGGTGTCGGCCCCGTTGCGGTTCAGGCCGACCACGTTCGGGACGGTCGCGCGAGACGGGGCACGGTCGATCAGGATCTGGACGCTGCTGCCCGGCGCGGCCTTCGTGCCGCCGGAGGGATCCTGAGCGAGGACCTGGCCCGGAGTCTTGTTGGACTGCTTGAACTCGCGGTCGACGCGGAAGCCGAGGTTGCGCAGCTTGCTCTGCGCCTGGGACTCGGAGTCGCCGACCACGTCCGGCACCGAAGCGTTCTGGGCGCCCTTGGAGACCTTGATCGTCACGAGCTTGCCCTTCTGGTCGCGGGTTCCCGCGGGCGGGTCGGTGTCGATGGCGATGCCGGCGTCGTAGGTGGAGCTGTAGACCTCCCGGACGGTGGTCTTGAAGCCGGCCTGCTTGAGCTCGTTCTCGGCGTGGTCGGCGGCGACCCCGGTCACGTCGGGGATCGTGCCCTCACCGGGGCCGGCCGAGACGGTCAGCACGACGGTGCTTCCCTTCTTGGCCTGGTCGCCGGCGGGAGGGTCCTGCTTGAGGACGATGTCGGTGACCTGGTCGTCCTTGACGCGGTTGATCTCCGTCTTGAAGCCCTCGTCGTTCATCACCTGCTCGGCCACCGGGTAAGGCTGGTTGATCGTGTTGGGAACGGTCTTCTTGCTGGCACAGCCGCCCAGGAAGAGGACTGCCGCGACGATTACCGCCGCGGCAACGACGACGCCCGCGATGATCCACGGGGTGTGGGAGGCCCCGCCGCCGGCCGGGGACTGGCCGGCCTGGTAGGGGGGCTGGCCTGAGGGCTGCATCGGAGAAGCTTCCATAGCTGCATAGTTACTACGGGACCCGGTCGTTTTCCTCCCCGGTAGCGGCGTGTTCACGTCCCGGGGTCGGGTACGCTGCGCAGCCGTGGGTCGTGCCAGCTCCAACGCCAAGAGGTCCCTGCCGCTGGCCGTGCTCGCCGCGGCCCTGCTCCTGCCGGCGGCCGCGCACCCGGCCGTGGTCACGCGGGGGAGCGTGGGAGAGGCGTACGTAACCGGGGCCAAGGCCGGGGCGAAGCTGACCCTCACCCGTGACGGGCGGCGCCTGGCCACCGGTACCGCCGACCGCTTCGGCAGCAAGATCTTCTACGAGCTGCGGCCGGGCTCGGGCTACCGGGTTACCGGGGGCGGCTCCTCCGGCCGCCCGTTCGCCGTCATGGGCAAGGGCGCCAACCCGAAGGCCTCCTTCTTCAAGCGCATCCGGCTCAAGGAGGGCCTCAACTACGTGAAGGTCCGCGACGGCGTGGAGCTGGCGATGACCGTCCGGCTTCCGGCCGGAAAGAAGCTCACCGACGGGCCCTTCCCCACGGTGATCGAGTACAGCGGCTACCAGGTGGCCGCGCCGGGGAACCTCCTGAGCTCGGTGGCCGGAGCCATCGGCGGCGGCAGCGCCGCCTCTGACCCGCTCGTGCCCGCAAGCTCCACCGCGGTCGGCTCGCTGATCGCGCCGCTGCTCGGCTTCGCCACGGTCAGCGTCCAGATGCGCGGCTCGGGCTGCTCGGGCGGCGCCTTCGACCTCTTCGGCCTGCCCACCACCTACGACGGCTACGACGCCGTGGAGACCGCGGCCGCCCAGCCCTGGGTCAAGGGCGGCAAGGTCGGGATGGTCGGCATCTCCTTCTCGGGGATCACCCAGCTCTTCACCGCCGGCACGCGGCCGCCGCACCTGGCTGCGATCACGCCGATGTCGGTGACCGACGACACCTACTCGGCTACCGGCTACCCGGGCGGGATCTTCAACAAGGGCTTTGCCCTGAGCTGGATCCGCGAGCGGATGGACGACGCCCGCCCGGCGCCCGAGGGTGGCCAGCCCTGGGCCAAGGCCCTGGTCAAGGCCGGCGACCGCAACTGCCGGGCCAACCAGCGGCTGCGCCTCCAGACCCGCGACGCCGTGAAGCTCAGCCGGGAGAATCCGTACCGCACGCCTTCGCTCTACGACGAGCGCGCCGCTGCGGCGTGGATCGGGAAGATCAAGGCGCCGGTATTCCTCGTCGGCCAGTACCAGGACGAGCAGACCGGCGGCCACTTCGTGGAG
Organism: uncultured Solirubrobacterales bacterium; assembly: GCA_903830015.1. GTDB lineage: Bacteria > Actinomycetota > Thermoleophilia > Solirubrobacterales > Solirubrobacteraceae > F1-60-MAGs163. Next base: position 3,040 of record CAIKSH010000247.1, read on the forward strand.
AGCCTGGGCGAACTCAAGGGCAACCCGGACGTCTGGCTCTCGCTCCAGAACGGGGTCCACGCCGACTCGCTGGGGCCGAGCACGATCACCGAGTGGGTCGAGTTCCTCAAGCTCTTCGTCGCCGACGAAGTGCCGAGCATTCCGTCCTCGATCCGCGGGCTCAGCGGCGAGCTCTACCGCTACCTGGCCGACGCCCCGGCGCTGCCGGTCCAGCAGTCGAAGCTGGCCGACTCGCCGAGCGTGGCCCAGGCGATGGCCGCCTTCCGCCGCTACCCCCGCGTGCGACTGCTGATGGACAACGGCGCCGCCATTCCCGGCTCGCCGGGAGCGATCGGCGCGGCGTGGGAGCTGACCCACGGGGCCTGGCCGATCGCCGAGACCGCCTCGACGACGATGTATCTCGGTGACGGCGGGGCGCTGACGCCCAACCTGCCCGCGTCCGGCTCGGCCTCCTACACCGCCGACCCGGCCGGCCGCCCGGCGCAGACGCTCCCGGGCAGCGGGGCCGAGGACGCCTGGAAGGCCCAGCCGCCTTACAACTGGGCGCCGCTCGCCGCCGGCAAGGGCCTGGGCTTTACCGGCCCGGTGCTCGAGCGCGACCTTGTGATCGCCGGGCCTTCGAGCCTCGACCTGTGGGTCAAGTCGACGGCGAAGGACACCGACTTCCAGGTGACGCTCAGCGAGGTGCGCCCCGACGGCCAGGAGACCTACGTCCAGAACGGCTGGCTGCGTGCCTCGCACCGCAAGCTGTATCCGAAGCGCTCGACCGCTCTCAACCCGGTGCCGACTCACCTGAAGCAGGACGCCGCGCCGCTCCCGGCCGGCCAGTTCACGCTGGTGCGCGTGCCGGTCTTCCCCGTGGCCCATGCCTTCCGCGTCGGCTCGCGCATCCGGGTGACCGTAGAGGCGGCCGGAGGCGACCGGCCTCGCTGGGACTTCGCCACGATCGACGACGGGAAGGCCGTCAACACCGTCTCGCTCGGTGGTGCGCAGCCCTCCAAGCTCGTGCTGCCGGTGATCGCCGGCGACGACGCCAAGGGCACCCCGCTTCCGCCGGCCGGCGCCCTCCGTGGCCAGCCGGGGCGGGCCTACCGCGCCGCTTCCAACGGCGGCTGACGCCCGGCCGGGCATTCGGTGCCCCGGGGTAGGATCGCGGTCGTGGCCAGGAACGTGAAGGGTGCGGGAGGGCGCCAGCGCGAGGAGCTGCTCGACCTGGCCTGGAAGCTGGCCGCGCGTGACGGGCTCGCCGCCTGCACGTACCGGGCCCTCGCTGCCGAGGCGGGCACGAGCCCAACCCCGTTCGTCCGCTGTTTTCCCACGAGACAGGAGCTGCTCCTGGGCCTGTTCGAGAAGCTGGCTTCCGGGGAGGAAGAGTCCCGCGGCGAGATGGCCCGGACCGGCGATCCGCTCGACGCGCTCATCGCGGAGGGACTCATGGTGCTGGAGGAGGACGCCGTGAGCGCCGACCGCCGGCGCGTGTCGGTCGATATGGCATTCGAGGGCGCCCGCGACCCCGCGCTCGGCCGCCGGGTCAGGGCGCGGGACCGGGAGCGGGCCGGCCGGTGGCTGGAGCTTCTGGACGAGGGGGGCAGCCGTGGCCTGGTTCGTGAAGACCGGCTGGCAGGCGAGATCCTCGACCAGCTCGTCTCCCTCCTCGACGGCCTCGTCTTCGCGAATGTCATCTACCCCAAGCGCCTCTCTTCCGAGCACGTGTCCCGCCTGTGGGAGGGAGGCGTCCGTCGCCTGGTGGATCCGGCGGTCAGCCCGGGGGTGCACCAGCGGCTCGTCATCCCGGACGGCCCCACCTCGAGGACCCTGCTGCTCGGTGACCGGGAGATCACCAGGCGCCAGGAGCTGCTGGGCGTCGCCTTCCGCGTCACCGCCCGCGACGGCCTCGCGGGGCTCAGCTTCCGCTCGCTGGCCAGGGAGGCGGGTACCTCCACGGCGCCATTCACCTACGCCTTCGGCACGCGGGAGAAGCTCCTGGCCGACATGGTCCGCTCGATCTGGGCCGGGATCTTCGAAGTCCGCGAGCTCGCGAGCATGATTCCCAGCCCCGTGGACCGCTTCTTCGCCGAGTGGGCGGCGGAATTCTCCGACGATCGCGAGCAGGTCGATCTCGAGAGGACCTACTACGAGCTCCATCACGGGGCGCTCACCGACCCCTCGCTGGCCCGGCTCCTCCTGGAGGGAGACGAGCATGGCTTCGCCGTGACCATGGCGCTGATCGAGGCTGCGCGCGGGCAGGGCCTGGTCCGCGACGATGTGTCCGCGGAGGACATCGTCGACACCCTCTACGCGCTGGTTGACGGGATCGGCCTTCGGCGCGGCCTGCTTGCGGAGAAGCGGCCCTCCGGCTATCGCTCGGCCCTGTGGGAGGATGCCGGCCGGAGGATCCTGGCCCCGTGAGCGAGCTCATGACCAAGGTGCTGCCGCTGGCCCTGGCCGGCGCGATCAGCCCCACGGTCCTGGCCGTGGTCCTGGTCGTCCTGGCGGAGAAGAGGTACCCGAAGCTGCGCGGCCTGGCCTTCCTCGCCGGAACCACCACCGTCGTCGTGGCGATCAGCCTCCTGGTCGTTTTCGTTTTCGGCGCCGCCGTCCCGGACAGCCAGAAGGGGTCGAACTCCGACCTGAGCGGCTACATCGACCTCGGTTTCGCGGTGCTGCTCCTCGCCCTTGCCGCCCTCACCTTCTCCCGGCGCAACCACCCCCACAAGGAGCACCACGACTCCTCGCAGGACCCGGGCGCGCGGCTGCCGCGCTTCTACGCGATCGGCGCGGTGATCATGCTCCTGAACTTCACCACGCTCGCCGTCTTCCTCCCGGCCCTCAAGGAGATCGCCATCGACAAGGTCTCCGACGCCGACCGGATTACCGCCCTGGTCGTCGTCGACGTGATCGTGCTCACCCCGGCGTGGTTTCCGGTCCTGCTCTACCTGATCAGCCCGAGGCTGGCCCGCAAGGTCCTGGACCCCCTCAATGACTTCCTCAACCGCCACCGCGTTGCCGTGGGAGTGGGGATATGCCTTGTATTTGCGGCCTATCTGGCCTACCTGGGGTTGAAGGCGCTCAGCGGCTGAACGCCGGTGAATCGGCCCCCGGGACCAACCGGCACACTTGCCGTCACCCGCCTGTAACATCCGCCGGACGACGGGTCACCTGTGCCCGCCGGGAAACCGATCAGGAGAGAGTTTTCGATGAGAACCCGCCGTATCGCCTTTGTCTCGGTCCTCGCCGCCTGCGCCGCAGCCATCCCGGCTGCCCCCGCCATGGCCGGCGGAGACGTAACCGTCATGACCCGGAACATCTACCTGGGCGCCGACATCATCACGCTGGCTACGGCACCCGACCGTCCCGCCTTCGAGGTCGCCGCGTCGCAGATCTGGAAGACCGTCCAGACCACCAACTTCCCCCAGCGCGCACCGGCCCTGGCCAAGGAGATCAAGGCCGCCAAGCCCGACCTCGTCGGCCTCCAGGAGGCTGCCCTGTGGCGCACCGGGTCCAAGGGCTCGACCGCGACCAAGGTCAGGTACGACTTCACCAAGGAGCTCCTCGCTGCGCTCAAGAAGCAGAAGATGGAGTACACGGTCGTCGTCAAGCAGCAGGAGTTCGACTACCAGGCGCCGACCACGTCAGAGGAAGTGCGGCTCACCATGTTCGACGTCATCCTCAAGCGCAAGAGCGGCTCGAAGGTAAAGACGGGCAAGGCGAGCTCGGGCAACTACAGCGCCGCGAACACCCTGGTCGTCCCGACGGCCGTCGGTAACGCGCCGTCCAAGCGCGGGTGGACCGCGGTTGACGCCACGGTCGGCGGGTCCAAGTTCAGGTTCGTGAACACCCACCTGGAGGCCTACGGAGCCGGCTTCCGTACCGGGCAGGTGAACGAGCTGCTCGCCGCGGGCGGTCCGCTGGCCGACGCCAGCCAGACCACGATCCTGCTCGGTGACCTCAACAGCGGGCCGACCTCGACGCCGCCCGACGGCTTCGGACTCCTTTCCGGTGCCGGGTTCACCGACGTGTTCGGCGACTCGACCGACGTGCGGACCTTCGGCCGCGACGAGCTGCTCGACAAGCAGGACGACAACTCCTTCATCGACCACGTGATGTACCGGCCGATGGCCAACTTCACGGTCAAGAGCAAGAAGGTCATCGGGAACAACCCGTTCCAGAAGAAGATCCCGAAGTGGTCCTCGGACCACAACGGCGTAGTCGCCCGGCTCACCGTCAAGTAGCCCATTGAGGCACGTTTCGGCGGCGGCGGTCGCAGCGCTGGCCTTCACGGTCGCGCTGCCGGCCGCCGCCCCTGCCGTGCCGGTGCCCCTTGCCGCGCAGGGGCAGCCGACCGGCTGCGGGGCCAAGGGCGCCAGCTTTCGCGAGCACGGCTGGCGCGGCTCGCGGAAGGTCGCGCTCACCTTCGACGGCGGCCCTACCCGCCAGTACACCTCACGGGTCCTCGGCCGCCTGGCCAAGGCGAAGGTCAAGTCCACCTTCTTCATCCGCGGCTCGTTCATCAAGGGGAACGCAGCGCTTCTGCGCCGCGAGCTGCGCGAGGGCCACGAGCTGGCCAACCACTCGTGGACCCATCCCCGCTTTCCTAACGCCACCGAACTCAGCCGCACCAGCAAGGCGATCCGCAGCGCAACCGGCTTCACCCCCTGCCTCTTCCGCGCCCCCTACGGCGCCGTCAACAGCGGCCTCTTCGCCCGCGCCCGCCAGCAGGGAATGCTCACCATCGGCTGGGACGTCGACTCGTGGGACAGCCTCTACGACAACGTCAGCAAGCAGACCGTCTACAGCCGGGTGGTAAACCAGGTGCGCCCGGGCTCGATCATCCTGATGCACGACGGCGAGGGCCCGCACGAGGGCACGATCCAGGCGCTGGGGCCGATCCTCACCGCGCTCAAGCGCAAGCGGCTCTACCCGGTGACGGTCTCCGAGCTGCTCGGACTGCGGACCCGTTACGCCAAGGCCGGCTGACCGCGCTCAGGCGTTCAGGGCGGAGGCGAAGCGCTCGCGCTGCTGCGCGGTGACCTGGCCGCTGGCCAGCACCACGCGGGTGGCTACGTCGCCGTAGCGCTCGCGAAGCTCGGCGCCGGCCTCCTCGGGAGTGCCGATCACCGTGAAGGCGGCCAGCACCTCGTCGTCGATCAGCTCGGGCATCGCGCCCCAACCGTCGCTCTTGCTCAGCCGGGTGAGCTCCTCGCCCAGCTCGCCCCAGCCCTCGAGCTCGAGGACCGGCCGGTAGGCGGGGGTGGAGCCGTAGAAGCCGATCTGGCTCTTGGCCGCCGCGATGCCTGCGGCGATCTCCTCTTCGGTATCGCCGATGACCGGGAAGCCCGGGGTGTTGATCTCGAAGCCCTCCATCGCCTTGCCGGCTTTCTCGCGCCCGCGTTCCATCGCCGGAAGCTGGACCTCGCGCAGGTAGCGCTCGGTGCAGAAGCCGTGCACGGCGACGCCGTCGGCCACCTCGCCGGCGGTCTCGGTCATCAGCGGGCCGACGGCGGCCAGCTGGACCGGCGGGTTGCCGTGCGGGTTGGGCCCCGGGTCGAACATCGGCGTCATGAGGTTGTGGGTGTAGAACTCGCCCTCGAACTGCAGCGGCGAGGACTCCTCCCAGGCCTTCCAGATGGCCCGCACGGCGAGGATGAACTCGCGCATCCGGGCCGCGGGGGAGGAGTAGTCCATCGAGAAGCGCCGTTCGATGTGCGGCTTTATCTGGGCGCCCAGGCCGAGCGCGAAGCGCCCGCCGCTGTGGGCCTGGATGTCGTTGGCCTGCACGGCGACGAGCATCGGGTTGCGGGCCAGCGCGACGGCGATCCCGGTGCCGACCCGGATCGAGCCGGTCTCGGCGGCGCCGGCCGCGGCGGAGAGGAAGACGTCGGATTTGGTCTCGGTCGCCCACCAGGTGTCGAAGCCGGCCTGCTCGGCCTCGGTGGCCTGCCCGATCGCGTCGGCGATCGACCCCTGGTAACCAACACTTTCGACCCGCATGGCGGCGAGCCTATTGGAGGCGTAGCCCCGTTCGCTGGTCAGTAGTCAGGCGGCCACA
>CAIKSH010000248.1 GCA_903830015.1 uncultured Solirubrobacterales bacterium
CCGGCGGTTGCCCCCACCGAGCCCGCTCCGGCGACCGACGCGCCCGCCAACCCCACACCGGCCCCGGCTCCGGCTCCGGTCGAGGAGCACCACGACGGCGTGACCGTCCCGCCCGAGCCGGCCCCGGCTCCGACCCCGGCCCCGGCCCCGGCGCCTGAACCCCAGCCGTCCGCCCCCGAGGCGGTTCCGGTGCCCGACGCCGGCCCGGCACCTGCGCCGGCGCCCGAGCCCGCGCCCTAGTCCGCCGCGTCCGGCCGGCGACTACTGGCCGGCGAGACGGACCGAACGGACGGTGCGCATGAGCGGGTCGGCCTGCGCCACCTCCCAGACCGTCTGGGGGCTTCCCGAGCCGGCCCGCAGCGCCTGGGCGTTGATGTCGATCCCGACGCGGTCCTTCAGGTCGTCGGAGAAGAGCAGGATCCGGCGCCCGTACCAGGTCTTTCCGTTACGGCTGGTCTGGTAGTAGATCTGGTAGCCGGCCTGGCCGCCGTAGTTGACCGGCTGCTCGCCGCGGACGACGAAGGTCGGGTCCTCGCGGCTCATCTGGGAGATCACCTTCTGGGAGACGAGCGGGAAGGCGGCGTCGCGCTCTCCGGTGAACGGCGGCAGCTCGACCCGGCTGAAGTCGATCTCGACGGCGTTCGCGGTGCCCGGCGGCGAGGCCAGCCGAACGACCTCGGTCCCGCTGGCCGGCAGGCGCCGGAAGTCGTCGCTCGGGTAGGTCACCGAGAAGGCGACCGGCGACTTGACCTCGACCGTGCGCGTGGGCGTGCGCAGGACCAGCCACGCCGCGACCGCCAGGGCGACGATCAGCGCCGAGGCCGCGACGGCGGCCCACAGGACCCAGCGTGGCAGCGCCCGGAGCCGGGGTCCGGCCATCGCCGGCAGCGTGGGCCCGAACTCGGGTTTGACCAGCTCCGGCACGGGCGCAAGCCTAGCCCCCGGGGCCGGCGTCACCGCCGAATACCTCGTCGAGGTCGGCGGTGGAGATCGAGGCGAAGGCGACCATCGTCTGCGACCGCGTCACGCCCTCGAGGCCGGCGACCGGCCCGGCGAGGACCTCGGCGAGCTGCTCGTGGCGGGGGATGCGGATCATGGCCACGAAGTCCCACTGCCCGGTCACCGAGTACACCTCGGAGACCCCGTCGATCGCCGCCAGGCTCTCGCCCAGGGTGGAGAGGGCGTTGCGGTCGGCCTCTACGAGGAGGATCGCGGTGACCATCAGAGCTCGAGGCTCTCGCCGGGCTTGAGCGCCACGACCTCACCGCCATCGGCGGCCACGTCCCGGGCGAAGGCCTCAACGTCGGTCTCGATCGGCGGGAAGGTGTCGTAGTGGATCGGCAGGACCTTGCGGGCACCGATCAGCTGGGCGGCGATGGCGGCGTCGTGGCGGTCCATCGTGTAGTGGCCGCCGATCGGGATGCAGGCCAGGTCGATCGTCTCGCGCCGCCCGACCAGCTCGAGGTCGCTGAACAGCGCCGTGTCCCCCAGGTGGTAGATGGTCGCGTCGCCGACCCGCATCACGATGCCGGCCGGCGTATTGACCGTTCCCCGGGGCGTCGTCGAGGTGTGCCACGCCGGGACCCACCGCGCCCAGCCCCAGTCGAACTCGACCGTGCCGCCCAGGTTCGGGTCGATGACCACATGCTCCTCTCCGAGATCGTCGGCTACCTCGCCAGCCAGCTCGACGATCGCCGCGACCGGGGCCCCGGTGCGCCGCGCTATGTCGACCGTGTCGCCGAGGTGGTCGGCATGGCCGTGGGTAAGCAGGATCGTGTCGGCCTCGATGGTGGCCGGGTCGGCGGCGGCCTTGGGGTTGCCGGTCAGGAACGGGTCGACCAGGATGGTCCGGCCGTCGCTTTCGACCGAAATCGCCGAATGGCCCAGGTAGTTGACGCTTACGCTCATTGCCCTTCCTCCCCTTCCCGGCCCCCCGGGCCGCTCGACTCCAGTTCGGCCGCCAGCTCCAGTCCGACGGCCACCCCGACCAGCATCGCCACGCGTGCCTCCTCGGCGAGCAGGACGGCAACCGCCGCCCTTCGCTCTTCCAGGGTCTCTATCGAGGAGACCCGGTCGATCTCGCCCTCGTGGGCCGGCTCGAAGAAGCCGCCGGCCTGGAGCGCCTCGCCGAGGATCCGCTGGAGCCCCGGGGCGGCATGGGTGACAATCTCCTGGGCGTGGGCGAAGCGCTCGCCGTCGGCCAGCGCGGCGACGGCGGCGTCCACCTCCTCGGCGCTGTAGCGACGCTCGGGCATCGCGGCAGAGCCTACCGGCGGCCGAGCAGCGCGCCGATGGCCAGGCCGGCGGCCAGGCCCACCAGGCCGGCGGTCGGGCTCGCCTCGGGAGCGGCAAACGGCACCAGCAGCATGACCGCGGCGCAGACGCCGGCCGGAATCAGCTCCGGCCACTCGCGGCGCCCCTCGCCCACCGCCCTGGCCTCGGGCATCGCCCAGGCGCCGATCAGGCCCAGCGCGGCGCCGTTGGCCCCGAGCGCGAAGGGAACCGTCTCCAGCGCCGCCGCCGCGGCGACGCCGCCCATCCCGCAGATCACGAAGACCGCCACCAGCACGATGGGGCCGTCGCGGCGCTCGACAAGCGTCCCGAAGCTCGCCATGGCGAGCACTCCGAGGGCCCCGTACCAGAGGTTCGGGGCCACGAACGGGGAGACGGCGACCTTCCACCACTGGCCGTCGACCGGCCCCACGATCCCCACCTGCGCGGGCGAGAGCAGGCCAGGCACGAGGATCAGCGTCCCCGCCGCGCAGAGGACGGCCAGGACGATGGCCGCCATTGGCCGGTCGCTGCCCGGCAGCCGGGGAAGCCGCCGGGGCTCGCGCCGCCGGGGCGCCGGGGCACCGCCGGCCGGGATCTTCGGGGCCCGCTTCTGGACCCGCTGGCCGCAGTAGGGGCACTCGGTTACGTAGCGCGATACCTCGGCCCCGCAGGACCGGCACACCACGAAGAGGTCTGGATCCTCGGCCATGGGTGCGCGATGCTAGCCCGACGCGCGCCGGCCACCGCCTCCCGGCCAACGTCGGTAGCGTGTGTCGGGCCCCAGCGGCGCCAGCGGAACCCTCAACCGGAAACGGAGACTGAGCAAGTGGCCGATTCAATGACCCTCTCGAAGATCGAGGAGCTCCTCGGAGACGACGCGGGAGAGCTGCTCAACCACTCCTGCCAGACGATCGACGCCTCCCAGCTCCACCTTCCGGGGCCGGACTTCAACGACCGCGTCTTCATGGAGACCGACCGCAACCCGCAGGTCCTGCGCAACCTCCAGCAGCTCTGGAACGGCGGGCGCCTCGGCGGCACCGGCTACGTCTCGATCCTGCCGGTGGACCAGGGCATCGAGCATTCCGCCGGCGCCAGCTTCGCCCCCAACCCGGCCTACTTCGACCCCTCGGCGATCGTCGAGCTGGCGATCGAGGGCGGATGCAACGCGGTGGCCTCCACGGTCGGCGTCCTGGGCGCGGTATCGCGCCGCTACGCGCACCGGATCCCGTTCATCGTGAAGATCAACCACAACGAGCTGCTCACCTACCCGAACAAGTTCGACCAGATCATGTTCG
>CAIKSH010000249.1 GCA_903830015.1 uncultured Solirubrobacterales bacterium
GAGTGCCCCGACCTGGATTCGAACCAGGGGCCTACTCCTTAGGAGGGAGTCGCTCTATCCAGCTGAGCTATCGGGGCGCGCGGGAGCGATTCTAGGCGCCGGCGCGGGCTCTCGCCGGCGCCGCGGCGCAAAGCCCCCGCGAGCGGCGCGCGCCGGGTAGGGTTGGCGCTGGCCGCGCCGCGGCCGCCGCTTCGGGAGGGAGCTGTCGGGACTGTGGAGCAGATCGCTGGGAGGGCCGGGGGTTGAGCACGGGTGTGCCGCAGCTGATCGAGCCGGGCACCGGGCTCACCGCCGACGACCCGCTCGAGGCGGGCAACGTCCAGGCCCTGACCTCGCGCCAGCTCTTCTGGCGGGTCTTCCGGCAGGACCGCTTTGCCCTCGGCGCCCTGGTCTTCATCGCCTTCCTCATATTCGTCGCGATATTCGCGCCGCTCATCGTCAAGGCGCTGGGCCTGCCGGCTCCCAACAAGATCGACAGCACCACGCTCGACTCGTTCGGCACCCCCACCGGCCCAAGCACGAGCCACCCGTTCGGTGTCGACCCGCTCGGCCGCGACCTCTTTGCGCGCACTCTTTACGGGGCGCGCGTATCGCTCGGGGTGGCGATCGTCTCCACCGGTATCGCCACGCTGATCGGCGTCGTCCTGGGCCTGATCTCCGGCTTCTACCGCGGCTGGGTGGACTCCGGGATATCCCGGCTGACCGACATCGTCCTGGCCTTCCCCGTCCTGCTGCTCTCCCTCGGCCTTGCCGCCGCCTGCTCGCTGGGTGACGGCTGCCAGGTCAGCAACCCGCTCCAGGTTGCCGGCCTGGTCCTCATCGGCGCCGGGGCGATCGGGGCCGGCGTTGCCCTGGCCCGCGGCCGGCGCGAGTCGCTCGGTGCGCCGGGCGTGGTGGCGGGGGCCGGCGTCCTTGTGGTGCTCATGGCCACCGTCTTCAACCTCACCATCGAGCCGGGAGCCCCGGTGGTGATCTTCGTCATCGCCCTGGTCAGCTGGACCTACATCTCGCGGATAGTGCGCGGACAGGTGCTCTCGCTGCGCGAGAAGGAGTTCGTGGAGGCCTCGCGTTCGCTCGGTGCCTCCAACACCCGGATCGTCTTCTCGGAGATCCTGCCCAACCTGATCGTTCCGGTGATCGTCTACGCGACGCTGATCCTGCCGACCAACATCCTGCTCGAGGCGTCCCTCTCGTTCCTCGGCGCCGGGGTCCAGCCGCCGACGCCCTCCTGGGGGGCGATGATCGCCGAGGCCACCGGCTCCTTCGACTCGGCCTGGTGGTACATGCTGTTCCCCGGGCTGGCCCTGCTCTTCACCGTGCTCGCCTTCAACCTCGTCGGGGACGGTCTCTCCGACGCGCTCAACCCGAGGCAGGACTGAGCAGCGATGAGAAAACGAACCTTCAGTGAAGCTGTAGTCAACTCCCGGCGCGCCGGGCGGAAAGGAAGCAACATGACAAGGACAAAGTGGATCGCCGGGGCCCTCGCGGCTGCGGCGGCGACCGTCGCCCTGGGAGCCTGCGGCTCCAGCGGTGACAGCGGAAGCTCCGACCAGCCGGGAGCCGTTCCGACAAACCAGGACCTGAACGGCAAGAAGGGCGGCAGCCTGACGGTGCTGGCCAGCGGCGACGTCGACTACCTCGACTGCGGCGCCTCCTACTACCAGTTCGGTTTCATGGTCTGCTACGCGACTCAGCGGTCGCTCTACTCCTTCCAGCCGGACGACTCGGTCGATCCGAGCCCCGACCTGGCCGACGGCCAGCCCGAGATCTCCGACGACGGCAAGACGGTCACGGTGAAGCTCAAGTCAGGCATCAAGTTCAGCCCGCCGGTCGACCGCGAGGTCACCTCCGCCGACGTCAAGTACGCCGTCGAGCGCGGCTTCAACCCCAACGTGGCCAACGGCTACGCCGGCGCCTACTTCGGCGACCTCTCCGGGGTGGACGCCTACGAGAAGAAGGAAGCCAAGGAGATCACCGGCATCACCACGCCGGATGACCAGACGGTCGTCTTCAAGCTCGACCGCGGAACCGGCGGCGTGCTGGCCGGAGCCCTCGCGCTGCCCCTCAGCGCGCCGGTGCCGCAGGAGTACGCGAAGAAGTTCGACGCCAAGAACCCCTCCACGTACGGGACCAACCAGGTAGCGACCGGCCCGTACATGGTCAAGAACGACTCGAGCGGGAAGGTGACCGGCTACCAGCCGGGCAAGAAGATCGAGCTCGTTCGCAACCCGAACTGGGACTCGTCCAACGATTACCGCAAGGCCTACCTGGACTCGGTGACCGTCGAGGAAGGCAATAACGACACGACCGTCGCCTCCCGCCAGGTGCTGCAGGGGACCGGCCAGGTCAGCGGTGACTTCGGGCCGCCGCCGGCGATCCTCAAGGGGCTGGTCAAGGGCTCACAGGCCGACCAGCTTGCCCTGACCCCGTCGGGCGGCGTCCGGTACGTCTCGCTCAACACGCAGACCAAGCCGTTCGACGACATCAACCTGCGCAAGGCGGTAATCGCCGGCGCCGACCGTGAGGCGATGCGTCTCACGCGAGGTGGCGCAGTGCTCGGGCCGATCGCCAACCACTTCATTCCGCCGGGAGTCGGCGGATTCGAAGAGGCCGGCGGCCTCAAGGGGACCGGGGTCGACTTCCTGGCCAACCCGAACGGCGACCCGCAGCTGGCCGCTTCGTACATGAAGAAGGCCGGCTACCCGAGCGGCAAGTACACCGGCAGCGAGGAGGTTCTCATCGTCGGGACCTCGGGCGGTCAGGCGCAGAAGCTCTCCGAGCTGGTCAAGACCCAGCTCGAGAAGCTCGGCTTCAAGACGAAGCTGCGCCTGGTCACGCAGGACACCATGTACACGGAGTTCTGCAACAAGCCCAAGGCGAAGGTGACGGTCTGCCCGAACGTGGGATGGCTGAAGGACTTCAGCGACCCGCAGACCATCCTGGACCCGACGTTCAACGGCAAGAACATCGTGCCCGAGAACAACTCGAACTGGCCCCTGCTCGACGTCTCGTCGATCAACAGCGCGATGGACAAGGCGGAGACCATTGTCGACAGCGACCAGCGCAACAACGCGTGGGCCGAGATCGACAAGCAGGTGACCGCCCAGGCGCCGGCGATCCCGTGGATCTGGGACGACAATCCCAACATCCGCAGCGCCAACGTCCAGGGCGTGGTCAACAAGTTCAACGGGAACTGGGACCTCTCGTTCACCTCGATCAAGTAGGCCGAGCGAGGTAGCCGTCCGTCCCGC
>CAIKSH010000250.1 GCA_903830015.1 uncultured Solirubrobacterales bacterium
GGAACAAGACCGGCGAGGAAGAGCTCTACGACCTGAAGAACGACCCGTACGAGATCAACAACATCGCCGCCGACCCCGCCTACGCCGCCGTCAAGGCCGGCCTGGCCGCCAAGCTCGAGCAGCTGAACAAGTGCGCCGGCGAGTCCTGCTCGGCCGTCCCGAGCGGCTGACTCAGCGGTCGATCCGGCCCAGCTGGCGCAGGGCCAGCAGCCCGAAGAGCGCGATCATCCCGGCCAGGGCGACCAGCCCCGGCCAGGTGTTGGCCCAGCTGGGCTCGATCCCGGAGACCGTCGCCTGGCGGGCCATCTGCAGGACGTAGGTGACCGGGTTGTATTCGGCGAAGGTGCCCAGCCAGCCGCGCAGCAGCACCAGCGGCGTGTAGGCGGTGGAGAGGAAGACGGCGATGAAGACCCCGTTCTGGATCGCCGGCCCGACCTGCTGGGTCCTGGCCCGCAGCGCCAGGGTGATCCCCCAGAAGGAGGCCACGACGCTGAACGCCATCGCGGCCAGGTAGAGCATCACCACCCCGTACACGCCTCCGGTGAGGCCGGGACCGAGCAGCAGGCCGACGGCGAGGATCACCGTGGTCGGGACCAGCGAGCGGGTCATCGCGGCCATCACCGGGCCCAGGAGCAGCAGCGGCCGCGGGGCCGGGGAGCTGAGCAGCCGGTCGAACCAGCCGCGTTCGATGTCGCGGGCCAGGTTGGCCCCGGTGGCGCCCCCGGCAAAGCCCGCGCCCTGCAGGCAGGAGAGCGGGATGATCCAGTTGATGTAGGAGTCGGTCGGGAAGCCCGGCAGGCTCGAGAGGTCGCCGAACTGGCCGGTTATCCCCAGCAGGAAGATGATCGGGGCGATCGTCGTCGGCAGCAGGCCGCCCTTGACGCGCGCCAGCTCGAGCAGCGAGCGCTGCCACATCGCGTAGCCGACGCCACCGGCGTACGCCATGCCTCGCGTGTTGCGGCCGCCCACCTCCTGCGTGCTCATGTCCTGACCCGCGAGCGCATGGCCCAGACCGCCAGTGCGAACATCGCCGCCAGCAGCACCGCCGCCGAGAGGAAGCCGAGCGAAACGCTGCCCAGGCCGGGCGAGTCGAAGAGCGCGCCGCGCATTCCCTCGACCACGTAGGTGAGCGGGTTGTAGTCGGAGATCGCCTGGAGCGTCGGGTTCAGGTAGTCGTGGGGCAGGAACGCCGGCGCGGTGAAGAGCAGGACGAAGACGATCGGGAAAAGGTTCTGCAGGAGGGAGAGCGACCCGGTCTTGAGGGCTATCGAGGCGCCGAGGGCCGCCGCGGCGCCGGCGCTGAGGGCGGCGAGCGCAACCACGGCCAGCGCGCCCGGCAGGCCGCCGGTGAAGTCGGCGCCGAAGCCCAGCGCGACGAGAAGGAAGAGCACCGCCTGGAATACGCCGATCCCCATCGTCCCCAGCACCCGGCCGGCGACGATGCTCGCCCGGTTGATGGGGGCGGAGAGGAGGCGGTCGAAGAAACCGCCCTCGATCTCGTCGGCGACCGCTATGCCCGCCATCACC
>CAIKSH010000251.1 GCA_903830015.1 uncultured Solirubrobacterales bacterium
GCAGGGCCGCGACGGTGCGGGTGTCGATGGCGATGGTCTTGTCGGCGTTGGCCGTCTTGCCGCCGATCCCGGCATCGACCTCGTCGAAGACGAGGGTCGCGCCCGAGCCGTCGCTGGCGATGCCCAGCAGGGCCAGCATCACGCGGGAGAGCTCGCCGCCCGAGGCGATCTCGCGCAGCGGCCCGGCGGGGACTCCGGGATTGGGGGCGACGACGAACTCGGCGCTGTCGGCGCCGCTGGCGCCGGGCTCGCGGTCGGTGAGCGTGACCTCGAAGCTCGCGCCGGGCATAGCCAGCGCCTCGAGCCTCTCCTCCACCCGCTCGGAGAGCGCGGCGGCGGCCTTGCGGCGCGCTCGGCGCAGGGCGGTCGCGGCGCGGGCGCGGTCGGCGAGCGCCTCCTCGAGGGCCACGCGGGCGTCGGCCGTTGCCTCCTCGGAGCCGGCCAGCAGGTCGCGCCGCTCCCGCGCCTCGTCGGCGTAGCGCAGAACCTCCTCGATCGAACCGCCGTGCTTTCGCTTCAGGCGCTCCCAGGAGGCCAGCCGGGATTCCACGAGCTCCAGCTCCCCCGGGTCGGCGTCCAGCCCTTCGGCGAAGGCGCGAAGCTCCCGCGCCACGTCGGCGCAGTCAACCGCCGCCGCGCCTAGCCGGCCGGCGGCCTCGTCGAGCTGCGCCGCGGCACCGGGCAGCTCGCGCAGGGCGGCCTCTGCCGATGCAATCCGGCCTACCGCACCTTCGCCATCCTCGGGCTCGAGGGCCTCGAGGGCACCGGCGCAGGCCGCGCGCAGGCCTTCCAGGTTCGAGAGTCGCGACCGAGCCGCCAGGAGCTCCTCCTCTGCTGCGGGATCGGGGGCGGCCTCTTCGATCTCGGCTATCTCGAAGTCGAGGATGTCGAGCTCCCGCTCGCGTCCCCCCTCCAGCTCTTCGAGCCCGGCAAGGCGCTCCTGGGCGTCCAGGACCCGGCGGTGGGCATCGGCGCAGGCCTCGAGCCGGGCCCGCTGGCCGTCGCCGCAAAAATGGTCGAGGATCTCGAGCTGGGAGGAGGCCACCGTGAGCTTGCGGTGCTCGTGCTGGCCGTAGAAGGCCAGCAGCCGCTCGGCAGCCTCGCGCAGGGCGCCCACGGTGACCGTCCGGCCGTTGACCAGCGCGCGGGTTCGCCCGCTGGCCTGCACGCGCCGCGCCAGGACCACTTCGCCCTCGTCGCCGTCGAGGATGCCGGAGAGCGCTTTGCGCTCGTCCTCGTCGAGCTCGAAGACACCCTCGACGAATGCCTCGTCGGCCCCCGGGCGGATCACCGCGCTTCGGGGGCGCCCTCCGAGCAGCAGGTCGAGCGCGTGGGCCAGGACGGTCTTCCCCGCTCCCGTCTCCCCGGTGAGAACGTTCAGGCCCGTGGCCGGGCGAAGCTCGGCCTCCTCGATCAGCAGCAGGTTCCGCACGCGCAGCTCGGTGAGCACGCATCGAGTGAACCAGCGAACGGGGACAGACCGGGCCCGAAGTTGCGGGCCGAAACGAAGACGCGACCGCAGCGCGCCAAAGGCAGCGCGGCTAAGAGGAGGCGAGCCGCCCGAAGGTCTCGCGCAGGCGGCGGTAGAAGCCCGATTCGTCGGGAACGGCCAGCACGGCCATGCCGGGGCGGAAGCTGGCCTGGATCTCGGCTCCGGAGGCGATCTCGGCCACCGGGCGGCCATCGATGACCAGTTCGACCGGGTCGGCCGACCGGTTCTGGATCTTCAGCTCGTCGTCGGGAGCGACCACGAGCGCCCGGGCGGTAAGAGAATGGGGCGCGATGAACGAGACGACGAAGCCTTCCACGCCCCAGGCCATGACCGGGCCGCCGTTGGCCAGGTTGTACCCGGTCGACCCGGCGGGGGTGGCGACCACGATGCCGTCCGACCGGACCCGCCCTATCTCCTCGCCGGAGACCGAGTAGCCGAGCTCGGCCACGCGGTCCCCCGCGCGTCGCGTGAGCGCCAGGTCGTTGAAGGCGAAGAGCTCGTCCCCGCTGCCGCGAACCTGCATCGCCGGCATGGCCAGCGTCTCGAAGTCACCGTGCAGCGCGCGGCCCAGCGCCGCCGGCACCTCCTCCCGGCCGGCGGCGGCCAGGAACCCGATCTCGCCGAAGTTGACGCCGAAGACGGGGACGGCGGTACCGGCAAAGGAGCGAAGGGCGCGCAGCACCGTTCCGTCGCCCCCGAGGGCGACGGCAACCGAAGAGTCGACGTCCAGCGAGGCGTCGAGCTCCACCCCGGGGCCGGCGGCAATCGACGGGTGCTTGGCGGTCTCCTCGGCGTCCAGGCGGACCACCGCCCCCGACTCGGCTGCCTGGCCGATCAGGTGGCGCAGGGCGTCGTCGGTCTCCTGCGGCCGCGCGTGCGTGAAAGCGGTAACCGGGCCGCTGCGGACGGCATCCATCAGACCCCGACCCCCTCGAGCGCGGCGGGAAGGTCGGTGAGCGCGCCTTTCCGGCCCGGCTCGGCGAGGTGGACGAAGGTCTCCAGGTTGCCCTTGGGGCCGGGAAGGCCCGACGGGGCAAAGCCCATGACGCTCGCTCCGCACTGCCCGGCGGCAAAGCGCGCTACCTGCAGGACGGCCTCCTCGCGGTCTGCCCGCTCGCGCACCACACCTCCCCGCCCGACCCGGGAGCGCCCCAGCTCGAACTGCGGCTTGACCATCGCAAGGGCGTCGTAGCGCGGCGCCGCGCAGTCCAGGACGGCCGGGAGCAGCTTGGTGAGCGAGATGAACGAGCAGTCCAGGACGATCACCTCGGGGCGAAAGGGAAGCTGGCCGGGATCGAGCTGGCGCGCGTTGGTCCGCTCGAGGACGGTTACGCGCGGGTCTTCGCGGAGCGACCAGGCCAGGTCGCCGTAGCCGACGTCGACGGCGACGACGGCCTGGGCCCCGGCCTGGAGCAGGCAGTCGGTGAAGCCCCCCGTAGAGGCGCCAACGTCGAGGCAGGGGCGCCCCTCGGGGTCGACTCCGGTCTGCTCCAGCGCAGTGTCGAGCTTGGTTCCGCCCCGCGAGACGAACCTCGGGGGCTCGGCGACCTCGACCGCCAGGTCGTCGGGAACCATCAGCCCCGGCTTGGGCCGGCGCCCGCCCTCGAGGCGCACGTCGCCGGCCATGACCGCAGCCGCCGCCTTGCTGCGGCTCGGATAGAGCCCGCGTGCGGTGAGCAGCGAGTCGAGTCGGATGCGTTCGGCCATCGCCGGTGACGGTACCCGCGCCGCGTCCCGGGCCCGAAAAACCGCTTCCATTTGTATGGCCCGGCTCACATAAGCAATGTGACGCCCCTCACAGTCATTTCCCGGGAATGGCCTCATAGTCCGTCACGTCGCCGCCCGTTGTACCCGGCGGCGACCACAGCTGGACCCACATAGAAGTATCTCTCCTCCCCGAAGCGGCCCGCCAAGTGCGGGCCGTTTCTCTTTGGGGGCTGGAGTGCGCCGCAGGCTTGGCGATCGAGGGTGGAGGAACGCGGCCGCGGCGTTCAGGTCCCGGCGGGGATCTCTACCCCGGCATCCAGGAACGCGGCGACCCGCCGGGCCACGTCGGCACCGGTCAACCCAACCTCTTCCTGCAGGAGAGCCGGCTTGCCGTGAGTGACGTAGCGGTCCGGGAGGCCGATGCGCAGGATCTTCGGCCCGGGAAGCCCGGAGTCGTTGAAGTGCTCCCAGACGGCGGTGCCGAACCCGCCCTGCAGGACGCCGTCCTCGACGGTGACCAGCAGCTCGTGCTCGGCCGCCAGCTGGCCGAGCAGCGCGGCGTCCAGCGGCTTGGCAAAGCGGGCATCAGCGACCGTCACCTCGATGCCGGCCTCGGCCAGGAGGTCAGCGGCCTCCATCGCCTTGGTCACCCCGAGCCCGTAACCGAGCAGGGCGGCGCGGTGGCCCTCGCGAAGTATCTCCCCCGTTCCGCGCTCGAGCAGCAGCGGCTCGGCGGGCAGCTTGACGCCCAGTCCCTCGCCACGCGGGTAGCGCAGGGCGACCGGGCCGTCTTCGATCGAGATTGCGGTGTGGAGCATGTTGACCAGCATTGCCTCGTCCCGCGGGGCCATCAGCGTCATGTTGGGAAGCGGGCGCAGGTAGGCGATGTCGAAGGCGCCGTGGTGGGTCGGCCCATCGTCGCCGACCAGGCCGGCGCGGTCCATCGCGAAGACGACGGGAAGGCTCTGGAGGGCCACGTCGTGGACGATCTGGTCGAAGGCCCGCTGGAGAAAGGTGGAATAGATGGCGCAGACCGGCCGCACGCCCTCGAGCGAGAGTCCAGCGGCGAAGAGGACGGCCTGCTGCTCGGCGATCCCGACGTCGAAGTAGTGGTCGGGTTCGGCCTCCTGGAGGATGTTCAGCCCGGTGCCGGAGTTCATAGCCGCGGTTATCCCGACCACGCGGCGGTCGGCGCGAACCTCCCGGACCATTGACTCCCCGAAGACCTCGGTGTAGGTGGGCGGGGCGGGCTTGGCCGGCGCCGGCTGCTTGGCCTTGGCCACCGGGCTGCCGTCGGCGATGGAACCGGGCTTGGCGGCGTGCCACTTCTCCATCCCTTCGAGCCCGCCCTCCTCGGCCGGCGCAAAGCCCTTGCCCTTGACGGTGGCGACGTGGACGACCACCGGACGCTCGGCCGCGAAGGCATCGGTCAGGGCGCGGCG
This sequence comes from uncultured Solirubrobacterales bacterium, assembly GCA_903830015.1. Classification (GTDB taxonomy): domain Bacteria; phylum Actinomycetota; class Thermoleophilia; order Solirubrobacterales; family Solirubrobacteraceae; genus F1-60-MAGs163. Next base: position 4,642 of record CAIKSH010000251.1, read on the forward strand.
CAGGGCGGCGACGTCGTGGCCGTCGATCACTCCCATGTAAGCCCAGTCGAGCTCCTCCCAGAAGAGTCCCGGCGCCCAGAAGGCCTTGATCGACTCCTTGAACTGCGGGCCCAGGCGCTCGAAGCGGTCGCCGATACCGCCGGGCAGCTGGCTCAGGCGCCCTTCCACGCCCTCGCGGGCGTGCCAGAAGCGCGGATTTAGGCGAACGCGGTTGAAGTAACGCGAAAGGGCGCCGACGTTCGGGGCGATCGACATGCCGTTGTCGTTGAGAACGACGACCATCGGCGTTCCCAGGCCGCCGGCCTGGTGGATCGCCTCGAAGGCCACGCCTCCGGTCATGGCGCCGTCGCCGATCACCGCGGCCACCCGGCCGGCATCCGGGTGCCCGAGGACCCGCATCCCCTCCTTGAGGCCCACCCCGTATCCGATCGAGGTCGAGGCGTGGCCGGCGCCCATGATGTCGTGCTCGCTCTCTTCGATCGAGCAGAACGGTGCCAGGCCGCCGTAGTGGCGAATCGTGGAGAGCTCGTCGCGACGCCCGGTCAGGACCTTGTGGGGGTAGGCCTGGTGGCCAACGTCCCAGAGGATCTTGTCCCGGGGAGAATCGAGGACCGAGTGCAGGGCGACCGCGAGCTCGCAGGTGCCCAGGTTGGCCCCGAAATGGCCGCCGATCTCACCGACGGTCTCGATGATGTGCTCGCGCACCTCCTGCGCCAGCTGGGCCAGCTGCGCGTCGTCGAGCCCCTTCAGGCCTTCGGGCCCGTCTATCTGGTCAAGGATCCGTTCCACGGCCACAGAGAGGGTACGCCCAAGCCACCCCGTCTAGCTCTCACGGTCGGCAATGAACCGTGCCACCTGCTCCAGCTCGCCCCCATTATCGCCCGCTGCCTCGTGCAGCGCCTCGAGCGCCTGGTCGCGGGATGTACCGGCCAGCGAGCGGGCCTCCTCGAGGCCGTATTCGGTCACGTAGGTGCGCTTTCCATGCCGTTCGTCGCTACCCGAGGGCTTGCCGAGCTCCTCGTCGCTGGCGGTCACATCGAGCACGTCGTCCACGATCTGGAAGAGCACACCCAGCTCTCGGGCAAAGCGCCGGTAGGCGTCCAGCTGATCCCCGTCCAGCCCGAGCAGCAGGCACGGCCCCTCCACCGAGACCGCGATCAGGCGCCCGGTCTTCAGGGAATGGAGCTCGCGCAGCCCCTCTCCTCCGGGCGCCGCCTGCTCGCTCACGTCGATGAACTGCCCTCCGACCATCCCGTTGACCCCGGTCGCGTCGGCCAGCTCGGCGCAGGCGGCCAGCCGCGCGGCCTCCGTGCCCTCCTGTTCACCCAGCGCGAGCCGGAAGGCCTCGGCGTAAAGCGCGTCGCCGGCCAGGATGGCGACGTCCTCGCCGAAGGCCACGTGGCAGGTCGGGCGCCCGCGCCGCAGCTCGTCGTCGTCCATGGCCGGCAGGTCGTCATGGATCAGCGAGTAGGTGTGGACGAGCTCCAGGGCCGCGGCGAAGGGAAGGAGGGTCGCCGGGTCGGCTCCCAGCGAACGCGCCGTGGCCAGCGCCAGCACCGGCCGGACGCGCTTTCCCCCCGCCAGCAGCGAGTACCGCATGGCCTCCACGAGCCCCCCGGCGGCCGGCGGAGCGGGAAAGCGGAGCGACTCCAGGTATCCCTCGACCTGCTCCTGCAGGTCGTCGGGATAGTTCACAGCAGGCGGTCCTGGCCCGGAGCTGGCTCGGCCGCGCCCTCCCGGGTCAGGCGATCGAGCTCGGCCGAGGCCTGGGAGGCCAGGGCGGCGCACTCCTCGACCAGGGATGCGGCGGCGTCGGCGCTCAGCTCGCCACCCCGCAGCTGCTCGCCGGCCCGCTCGAGCCGCGAGACCAGCTCGTCGAGCTGGGCTGTGTCCGGTTCACTCATCGCCCGAAGGATTCTGCCGCAACTCGGCCACCGCGGCGTCCAGCACCCCGTTGACGAAGCCCGGGGCCGCGCTTCCGCAGTACTCCTTGGCCACGCTCACCGCCTCGTCGATGGCGCCGGCGGGCGGGATCGGGCTCTCGGAAGGCACGCCCTCCGGGTAGGCCACCTCGGCGAGCGCGACCAGCATTATCGAGCGTTCCAGAACGGCGATCCGGTCGAGCTCCCAGCCGATCGCGTTGCGGGCTATCAGCCCTTCGAGCTCGGGCCGGTTCTCGTCCGCGGTCCCAGCGAGGGCCCGGGTCAGCTCGCCGGCATCGCGGCTGTCCAGAACCTCCTCCAGGGGGCGCCCGGAGAGCTCGCTCTCGTAGAGGGCGAATGCCGCCTCGCGCCGCTGGTCGCTCCGGCGGGACACCGGGGCTAGACCCGAGACATGTATTCGCCGGTCTCCGTCTGGACCTTCACCCGGTCGCCGACGTCGACGAATAGCGGGACCTGGACGATCGCCCCGGTCTCCAGGGTCGCCGGCTTGTATCCGCCCCCGGAGGCGGTGTCGCCCTTGACCCCCGGCTCGGTGTCGCTGACCTCGAGTTCGACCGAGGCCGGCAGCTGGAGCGAGGAAGGGGCGTCGTCGATGAACAGCATGTCGACCTCGTCGTTGGGCTTGGTCCACCGGAGCTCGTCGGCGACCGCTTCGGCCGGCAGCGCGATCTGGTCGAAGCTCTCGCTGTCCATGAAGTGGGCCTCGGCACCGTCGGCGTAGAGAAAGCTCATCCGCCGGGCCTCGGTGTGGACCGACCGGAACTTCTCCCCGGCGCGGAAGGTCTTGTCGATCACGTTGCCGTCGGAGGTGCGGCGCAGCTTCGTCCGCACGAAGGCGCCACCCTTGCCCGGCTTTACGTGCTGGAAATCGAGGATCTTGTAGACGACCCCGTCAACCTCGATGTGGTTGCCGTTCTTGAACTCGCTGGTCGAGAGCATCGCGGCGGCGAGGTTAGCGCCCGAACTGCCGGTGCCGGCCTGCGGGGTGGGTACCGTCTTTGGCCGCGCCTTCGGCGCCGAGCAAGATGACGGACCTCCCCGCCGACCCCGAAGAAGCCAGGCCGCCCTCGCCGGCCGCCCTGCGCGCGGCCGAGCGCGAGCGCCAGCGCAGCGACCGGGCCGCACCCGGAGTCGGCAAGGCCATTCGCCCTGAGATCCAGGCCCTGCGGGCCATCGCGGTGGTAACCGTGGTGATCTTCCACTACTGGCCCGGGCTGATCACCGGCGGCTACGTCGGGGTCGACGTCTTCTTCGCCATCTCGGGCTTCCTGATCACCGGCCATCTCGTCCGCGAGGTCGGCCGCACCTCGCGCGTATCGCTCCCGGGCTTCTGGGCCCGCCGGGCCCGGCGAATCCTGCCGGCGGCCCTGCTCGTCCTGCTCTTCTGCCTGGTCGCCGTCCTGCTGATCGTCCCGCAGAACCTCTGGGACCAGTTTCTCGCCGAGATCGGGGCCAGCACCCTCTACTACGAGAACTGGTACCTGGCCGGGCAGGCGGTCGACTACCTGGGCCAGGACAACCGCCCGTCCCCCGTCCAGCACTACTGGTCCCTCTCGGTCGAAGAGCAGTTCTACATCTTCTGGCCGGTCCTGATCGTCATCGCCATGCTCTTCGCGCGCAAGAGCTCGGACCTGGTCCGCGGCCGGGCGATCGCCATCATGCTCGGGCTCCTGTTCGTGGTGAGCCTCGCCTGGTCGATCCTGGCCACCGCGAGCTCCCCGGCATCGGCCTTCTTCATCACGCCCACCCGGGTGTGGGAGTTCGGGGCCGGGGGCCTGCTCGCGCTCATGGCCGCCTCCCGCGCCAGCCCGGCGCTGCGGGCCGCGGTCTCCTGGCTGGGGATCGCGATGATCCTGGCCGCCGCCTTCCTCTACACCGAGGGCACTCCCTTCCCGGGCGCCGCGGCGATGCTTCCCATCGGCGGGACGGTGCTGGTTATCTGGGCCGGCGCGCCGAAGGTCCGCTGGTCACCGCTGGGGTGGATGCGGGTACGCCCAGTCCAGTGGGTCGGCGACGTCTCCTACTCGATCTACCTCTGGCACTGGCCCCTGCTCATCCTCACCCCGTTCCTGCTCGACCGCGCCCTGACCAACGAGGTGAAGGTCGTCCTGATCGCGCTCACCCTCGTCCTCGCCGCGCTCTCCAAGCGCTTCGTCGAGGATCCCGTCCGCACCGGCACCTTCCTCTCCCGCGAACGTCCCCGCAAGACCGCCCTGGTGATGGTCGCCGCCACCCTGCCCGTGCTGCTCGGCGTCACGATCGCCCTGAACGGCCTGCAGGACCAGCAGAAGAGCGACCAGCTGGCCGCCGAGCGGCTCCTGGCCAGCAACCCCCGCTGCCTGGGCGCGGCCGCTCGCGACCCCGAAAACCAGCCCTGCGTCAACCCGGAGCTCAAGGACGTGGTCGTGCCTTCGCCCAGCTCGGTCCGCTTCGAGGAGGTGGCCACCGGCGAGAACCGGAACAAGGACCTCTGCCTGGATGGGCTCCAGGAGCAGGACGGGGTCTCGGTCTGCGCGCTCGGCGTCAAGCCGTCCAAGGCCAAGCGCCAGGCCGCGCTGATCGGCGACAGCCATGCCGCCCAGTGGCGGCCGGCCTTCAGCATGCTCGGCCGCGAAAAAGACTGGTACATCGCCTCGATGACCGAGAGCGGCTGCGACTTCACGCTCGTATCGCAGATGCGCACCCCGCAAGACCGCGAGAGCTGTGCCCAGTGGAAGCGCGACATCCCGAAGTGGCTCGCCGCCCACCCCGAGGTCAGCACCGTCTTCTTCAGCCAGGTGGCCCGGGGCCAGGACAACGAGATCGAGTCCTACAAGAAGGCCTGGCAGGCGCTTCCCGCTTCGGTCA
>CAIKSH010000252.1 GCA_903830015.1 uncultured Solirubrobacterales bacterium
ACCACGTAGCGCTGGCGCTGGTCCTCGGTGCCGAACTTCCAGACCGGCGGGGTGGCGATGGTCACGTGCGCGCCCAGCGCTGCGGCCACTCCGCCGGAGCCGCAGCGGGCCATCTCCTCAGCCAGGACGGCGCTGTGGACGCAGTCGCCGCCCTGGCCGCCGTACTCCTCCGGGTACTCGAGGCCGAAGAAGCCGAGCTCGCCCATTCTGGTGAAGGCCTCGTTGGGCACCCAGCGCTCGCGCTCCCACTCCTCGGCGTGGGGTCTCAGCTCGCCCTCCACGAACCGCCGCAGCGACTCGCGCAGCTCCTCGTGCTCGGCGGTGAACGGTGCCACCAGCTGGCGTTCGGCCGGCTCGGCCGGCAGCCCCCTGGCGCCCATGGCCGGCCTAGAGGCCGTAGGAGCGGCCGATCACGTCGAGCATGACCTCGTCGGTACCGGCGCCGATCCGGTTGAGCCGCATGTCGCGCCAGGAGCGCTCGATGCCGTACTCCTTCATGTAGCCGGCCCCGCCGTGGATCTGCAGGCACTCGTCGGTGACCTCGCAGGCGACCTGGGCCGAGTAGAGCTTGGCCATCGAGATCTCGCGGACCGGGTACTCGCCATTGTTGAAGCGCCACGCGGTCATGTAGACCAGCTGCCGGGCGGCCTCGATCTTGGTTGCCATCTGGGCGAACTTGTGGCGGATCGCCTGGAAGTTGCCGATCGGCCGGCCGAAGGCCTCGCGCTCCTTGGCGTACTCGAGCGTCTTGTCGAAGGCCTGCTGGGCGCCGGCCACGCAGCCGGCGGCGCCGATCAGCCGCTCGCCCTGGAGCTCCCACATGATGTGGTAGAAGCCCTTGCCCTTCTCGCCCAGGAGGGCCGACGCGGGAACGCGGACGTCCTGGAAGGCCAGGAGCGCCGTGTCGGAGGCGTGCATCCCGAGCTTCTCGAGCTTCTTCTCGCGGATCACGCCCGGGGCGTCCATCGGCACGAGGAAGAGCGAGAAACCGTCGTATCCGGCCTCGGCGTCGGTCTTGGTGACCAGCACGATCACGTCGGCACGGTGGCCGTTGGTGATGTAGGTCTTCGAGCCGTTGATCACGTACTCGTCGGTGGCCTCGTCGTAGACGGCGCGGGTCTTGATGCCGGAGACATCGGAGCCGGCGTCGGGCTCGGTGATGCCCAGGCAGAGGATCTTCTCGCCCTTGATCGCCGGGACCAGCCAGTCCTGCTTCTGCTCGTCGGTACCGAAGGCGAGGATCGGCGGCATCGCCATGTCGGTGTGGACGGCGACGCCCATCGCCAGGCCGCCGGAGCCGGCGCGGGCCATCTCCTCGGCGAGCACGATCGAGGTGTAGTAGTCGCCACCCTGGCCGCCGTACTCCTCGGGCTTGTCGAGGCCGAGGAAGCCGAGTTCGCCCATGCGGTGGATGACCGAGTCGGGGAAGGTGGTCTCTTCCCATTCCTCGGCGTGCGGGGCGAGCTCCTTCTCGACGAAGGAGCGGATCGACTCGCGCAGCTGCTCGTGCTCGTCGGTGAAGATGAAGCTGTCGCCCTTTACGTCGTAATCGGGCTTCAGCACGGACGTGGTAGCCATCGTGTCTCCTCGGTTGACCGGCCGTTCGACAGGGTGTCGATACGGTACCGAACCCGGCCTCCGGCATCTGGGCCGGGCGCGCCACGTATGCTCAACCCGTGACCTCCACCGCCCGAGAACTGCCCGTGGTTTCAAGCTGGATCGCCGGCCGCGCCGATGACGGGGCCGCCGGGCGCCATGGCGACGTCTTCGACCCGGCCACCGGTGAGGTGGCCCGGCGCGTGGCCTTCGCCTCGGCCGCCGACGTCGACCGCGCCGTGCAGGCGGCCCGGGGGGCCTTCGCCGAGTGGGGGTCGACCTCGCTGGCGCGCCGCACCGAGGTGATGTTCCGCTTCCGCGAGCTGATGGCGGCCCGCTCGGGCGATCTGGCGGCGATCATCACCTCCGAGCACGGCAAGACGCTCGAGGACGCCGCCGGCGAAGTGCAGCGCGGGCTCGAGGTGGTCGAGTTCGCCTGCGGCATCGCCCACCTGATGAAGGGGGAGGGGAGCGAGCAGATCTCGACCCGCGTCGACTCGACCAGCTACCGCCAGCCGCTGGGCGTCGTCGCCGGCATCACCCCATTCAACTTCCCCGCGATGGTCCCGATGTGGATGTTCCCCCTCGCTCTCGCGTGCGGGAACGCGTTCCTGCTCAAGCCCAGCGAGAAGGATCCGTCGGCGGCGGTCTTAATGGCCGAGCTGCTGGCCGAGGCCGGCCTCCCCGAGGGTGCCTTCAGCGTCGTGCACGGCGACAAGGAGGCCGTCGACGCGCTCCTCACCCATCCCGAGGTGGACGCCGTCTCCTTCGTGGGCTCGACGCCGATCGCCCGCTACATCTACGAGACGGCGACCGCATCGGGCAAGCGGGCCCAGGCGCTAGGCGGGGCCAAGAACCACGCGATGGTGCTGCCCGACGCCGACATCGACGTCGCGGCCGACGCGATCGCCTCGGCCGCCTTCGGCAGCGCCGGCCAGCGCTGCATGGCCATCTCCGCCGTGGTGAGCGTCGGCGAGGAGACCGCCGACGCCCTGGCCGCCGCCGTGGCCGACCGGGCCCGCGCCCTGAAGGTCGGGCCCGGATCACAGGAGGGCGTGGAGATGGGGCCGCTGGTGACCCCCGAGGCCCGAGACCGGGTCGTCGCGTACATAGAGAAGGCCGGCGCCGGGGGCGCCGAAGTGGTCGTCGACGGCCGCGAGGCCGACCTGCCGGAGGGCGGCTTCTTCGTCGGGCCGACCGTCGTCGACCGCGTGGAGCCGGAGATGGAGGTCTACCGGGACGAAGTTTTCGGGCCGCTGCTGGTGATGCTGAGGGCCGGCTCGTTCGACGAGGGGCTCGACCTGGTCAACGCCAATCCCTACGGCAACGGCGCGGCCATCTTCACCGCCGACGGGGGCGCCGCGCGCGAGTTCCGCAACCGGGTGCAGGCCGGGATGATCGGCGTCAACGTGCCGATCCCCGTTCCGATGGCCTACTACTCGTTCGGCGGCTGGAAGGACTCGCTCTTCGGCGACCTCCACGTCCACGGCCGCGAGGGCGTCCTCTTCTACACGCGCGGGAAGGTGGTCACCGAGCGCTGGCCCCGCCGCGCCCACGGGACCGACTACGGGTTCCCCACGCAGTCCTGAGCCGGCCGCTCACCAGCGCACGTCGTGGCGTTCCATGACGCCCAGCCCCCAGGCCAGCTCTGCGCCGGGAAGCGAGCCCGAGAACGAGCCGAACGGCTGGCGGTAGTCGCTCATCACGAGGCCGAAGTCGTCGCGCCGGGCCCGCTCGGCCTCGGAGTGGAAGTCGAGCTGGGCCGGGTCGCCGAGGAAGTCGACCCTCTCCAGCTCCTGGTCGAAGAGGGCGCCGGGCAGCTCGCGGGCCACGCCGTCGGTCCAGAGCGTACGCTCGCTGGCCCGGGCGTCATCGTGGACCCCGGCGACCACGTTCCAGGCCAGCTCGCGCCCGCCTGCGTCCGCGCCGATCCCGCAGGTCCAGCTCCAGGCCGTTCTGCGGGCGTGGTAGCCGGCCGAGAGGTCGACCAGCCCACGGGCTTCGAGCTCGTAGGGGCGCCCCGCCACGGCGACCCGGCCGCTGGCCCGCACCGGCAGCTTCATCGTCCAGATGTAGGAGCGCCCGTGGGGGCTGATCACCTCCACCGGCTCGCCGGCCGGCTCGAGCTCGACCGCCGCCTGCACATCGCCGGCTGATACGGCCAGGCCTCGAGTTCCCGGCCCGTGGCCGCGGAAGCCAACCGGGCGCCCGGTGAACGATGTCCCGTCGGTGAGGCGGTTCGGTCCGCGTTCGACGACGGCCCAGAAGCACTGGCGCATCGGGCCGATCTGCACGTGGGCGGCGCAGAGCATCAGCTCTTCGGAGAACAGGCCGGCGTAACTCCAGCGCTTGAGCGGGCGCCGGTCTCGCACCAGCGGCATCGGGCCCGGCGGGTGGGGGAGGGCCGACTCGAGCGGCTTGCCGGTGCTTCGCTGCGGGAGCGTGGCCATCGCCGGCACGCTAACCGACCGGGTTAACCTTGGTCCCGTGCGTGCCGCCGCCGTCCAGATGAGCGCGACCACCGACGTTGGGGAGAACCTCGAGACGGCCAGCCGCCTGGTCGGCGAGGCCGCGGCCCAGGGCGCCGGGCTGGTGGTGCTCCCCGAGAAGTGGCCGGTGCTCGGGGCCATTCACCACATGCGGGCCGGTGCCCAGCCCCTCGACGGCGAGCTGGTAAGCGGCCTTTGCTCGCTGGCCAGCGAGCTGGGGATCGACCTGGTAGCCGGCTCGATCTCCGAGCCCGGCGACGACGAGCGCCTCTTCAACAGCTCGATCCACGTCGGGCCCGACGGCGAGGTCAAGGCGGTCTACCGCAAGCTCCACCTCTTCGACGTCGACCTGGAGTCGATCAGCTACCGGGAGTCCGACGGCGAGCGGGCCGGCGACGAGATCGTCTGCTCGCAGGCGGCCGACGGGAGCGGGATCGGCCTGACCATCTGCTTCGACCTGCGCTTTCCCGAGCTCTACCGGGCCCTGGCCCTCGCCGGGGCCCGGGTGCTCTGCGTTCCGGCGGCCTTCACGCTGGAGACCACGCGTGCACACTGGGAGATCCTGCTGCGGGCCCGGGCGATCGAACAGCAGTGCTTCGTCATCGCCGCCAACCAGTTCGGGGCCTCGGCGTCCGGAATCGAGTCGGGAGGGCGCTCGATGATCATCGACGCCTGGGGCGAGATCCTGGCGCAGGCGCCGGAGTCCGGCGAGGCGGTGATCGTCGCCGACCTGGACATGGAGCACCTCGAGGAGGTGCGGCGGCGCGTGCCGGCCCACTCGGCGCGCCGGAGCGACGTGTACGCCGACCCAGGCCCGATAATCGAGCCGTGACGACGAGGGGCTCAGAGCAGGCGCTGGAGAAGCGCCGGCAGATCCTGGACGCCGCCGTCCAGGTCTTCGCGCGCGAGGGTTTCTACGGCTGCCGGGTCTCCGATATCGCCGACGAGGCCGGCGTCGCCTACGGGCTGGTCTACCACTACTTCAGCTCCAAGGAGGAGATCCTCGACACGCTTTTCCTCGAGCGCTGGAACCTGCTGCTCGAAGCGATCGCCGCGGTAGACGAGGGGGACCTGCCCGCGAGGGAGAAGCTCTTCGAGATCGCCTCCTTCATCGTCGAGTCCTACCGCCACGATCCCGAGCTGATGAAGGTGATCATCGTCGAGGTCACGCGGGCGGCCAACTCCTTCGGTCGCCGCCACCTGGAGAAGATCCGCGAGGCCTACGACCTGATCGCCGGCATCGTGGCCAAGGCCCAGGCCTCCGGCGAGCTGCGCGACGACATCACCCCGGCCTTCGCCGCGATGGCCTTCTACGGGGCCATCGAGCAGGTCCTGACCGGCTGGATCTTCGACGTGCTGCCCGGCGCGCCGCGGGATTACGACGAGGCCAAGAGCTTCGTGGTGACCACGATCTGGGACGGCCTGGCCCGCTGAGCGCCCGTAGTTTGGGGCTGCGCGGCGAACTGCAGCGGGCCCCCGGCGGTGCGCTAGGGTCAGCGCCCGATGGAAAACGAGATCGTCAAGCGCCTCATGTGGATGGGCTTCGTGGCCGGGCTCGAGGCCCTGGCCAGCATCGCCGCCATCCGCCTGGCCGGGTTCGTCTGGGCCCGTGTCTTCGGCGAGGAACCGCCCTCGTGAGCACCGACCCGCTGGGCGATGCGATCGGCCGTTCCGAGCCGGCACAGCCCGCTCCCGGCGTAGCCTCCCCGCCGGCCGGGGCCGCTCCGGTGCAGCCCGGACCTCCGACCGAACCGCCGGCCCCTGAGGCGTCGCCGGCCGGCGCCTACCAGGCTCCGTCGGCCTACGAGACCCAGCCCCCGCAGGCCGCCTGGCCCGAGCCCGAGGTCGAGCGTCCGCTGGTTGAGCGCCGGCCGGAGATCCTCGTCGGCGCCGCGCTGGCCGGAGGCTTCGTCGCCGCCCAGCTGCTCGGCCGGATTCGGGGGCGATGAGCGGTGGCCACCCCGCCGGGCCCTGATCCGCACGAGACCGCCCTCGCCCAGGCCATCCGCCGGGTCAGCGAGGACACGCAGGGCCTGGTTCGCGACCAGATCGACCTGGCCAAGCTGGAGATCCAGCAGAAGGCTTCGGTCTTCGGCCGCGGGACGGCGATCGGCGTCGCCGCCGGCGTCTTCATCGTCGGGGCGCTCCTGCTCATCATCGAAGGGCTCAGCTGGATGGCGTGGTACTTCCTCTTCCCCGACGAGACATTCTTCCTGGGCTTCTTCCTGGTCGCCCTGATCCTGATCATCCTCGGCGCGATCGCCGGCTTCCTGGCCGCCAAGGCGCTGAGGAAGGCCCGGGCGCCGGTGCCCGACGACGCCCTCGCCGCCGCCCGCCAGACCCAGGAGACCTTCTCCGAGGAGGCCCACCTGCTGCGCGAGCAGGTCAAGGAGGCGGTCACCGTCCCCGAGGAGGAGCGCCAGCCGTGAACTACCAGCCCCGTCCCGCCCGAACCCCGGACGAGCTCCGGGCCTCGATCGCCCAGCGCCAGGGACAGCTGGCGGCCTCGCTGACCGAGCTCCGGCGCGAGATCGTCACGATCGCCGACTGGCGTGGCCAGATAAACCGCAACCGCGGCAAGGTCCTGGCCGGAGCCGCAGTTGCCGGCTTCGTCCTGGGCGGCGGCATCGCCGCCGTCATCGGCCGCCGGCGCTAGCGGTTCAGGACTCGAGCAGGTCGGGCCGGATGGCGCCGATCCCGAGCATCCCTGGGCCGCCGTAGGTCCCGATCACCGGGCCGGCCTCGGAGATCACCAGCGGATCGGTGCCGAAGATCTCCCGGCCGGCGTCGGCGAGGGCCTCGGCCTCCTCGGGATCCTGGATGTGCTGAACGCCCCAGACCGTCGCGCCGGCCTCCTTGCGCTCCTTGAGCAGCTCGACCATCCGCTCGAAGCGTCGTCGTGAGGTACGCACCCGCTCGACGGGGATCACCTCGCCGTCGATGGTGAGGATCGGCTTTACCTTCAGGGCTCCGCCGACCCAGGCCTGCGCCTTCCCGATCCGGCCGCCGCGCTGGACGTACTCGAGCGTGTCGAGCGAGAACCAGATCCGGTTCTCGGCGACCGCCTGCTCGGCGCGGGCGCGCACGGCCTCCACGTCGCGGCCACCTCGGGCGGCGCTGGCGGCGGCGATGGCGATGAAGCCGAGGCCGGCGCAGACGCTGCGGGAGTCGACGACCTCCACGCGGCGCTGGCTGCCGCCGGCCGCGACCTCGGCGGCCGCGAGCCGGGCGCTCTCGACGGTGCCGGAGATGCCGCCGCTCAGGTGGACCGAGACGATGTCGCTTCCCGACTCGAGGATCGGCTCCCATACCTCGAGGAAGTCGCCGACCGACGGCTGGGAGGTCGTCGGGAGGTCGCCCTTGGAGCGCAGCCGGTCGTAGAAGGCCTGGAAGTCGGGCATGTCCGACTCGCGGGTGAGTTCGTCTCCGTCCTTCACGTAGAGGCTCACCTGCTCGATCCCGTAGGCGTCGAGGAGGTCGCGGGGCATGTAGTGGGTGGTGTCGGTCACGACGGTTACTGGCATGGCGGCCAACCCTAATGGACCGCGGCTACGCTTCGCCGGTGGCCACGCTCTACCGATGTCCGATGCCTACCGAGCGGCTCTGCGCCTGCGGCCGGGTGGCCCGCGAGCTGCGCCGGCAGGGCGTCGAGTTCGAGGAGGTGCGCGTCTCCTGGCTCCGTCGCGGCCGCGGGGAGGTGCAGGAGCTGAGTGGCCAGCGCGTCGTCCCGCTCCTGGTTACCGACGAGGCGACGATCTGCGATTCGCGCCGGATCGTCGAGCACCTGCGCCGCCGGGCACCTGCCGAGGAACCTGCCGTGGAGCAGCTGGAAGAACTCGTCGATAGCGAGCCGGTAACGGCGGAGAGCCCGCTCGTGGAGCTCGTCCTGGAGGAATACGTTCCTCAGGCTTCGAGCGCCGAAGAGACCGAGGCGGAACCGGAGCCTGTCGGGCCCGAGCCGGTAGCGGCCGGCCAGCTCATCATCGAGTTCTTCGGTCCGGTGGAAGATCCCGAGCCCTACCCACCCGTAACGCTGACGGTTCTCCACTACGGAGGCCAGGACCCGAGCCCGCTGCCGCCGGTCAAGCCGCCCGAGCCGACAGCCGCGAGCCCTGCCTCCCGACCGGAGTCAGAGCAAGAAGAGGGGGAGGACGCGGGTCGCGGGACCGAGGACCCCGGGCGGCCCGCGCCTAGCTGAGCCGGTTCTCGATCTGGATCGGCGCCGGGCCCGAAGGCTCTTCGGCGGCCGGGGCCGGGCCTCCGCCGCCCTCGACGCCGAGCACCTCGGCCAGCTGGCCGCTCTCGTACATCTCGGCCACGATGTCGGCGCCGCCGACGAGCTCCCCGCGGACGAACAGCTGGGGGATGGTCGGCCAGTTGGAGAGGGAGGAGAGCTCCTGGCGGATGCGCGGATCCGGCAGGACGTCGACGGCGGCGAATTCGACCGGCAGCGACTGGAGGGCGGCGGAGGTCCGGGCCGAGAAGCCGCACATCGGCTGCTCCGGCGTGCCCTTCATGAAGAGGATTACGTCGTTGTCGCGGATCGCGGCGGCGATCTGGTCTCGCAGGTTCTGCTCGGGCTGCTCGGTCATGGGGTCTCCGTGGTCAGGGAAAGGGCGTGGATCTCGCCGCCCAGCTCGCCCTCCTCAAAGAGCGAGTAGACGAGACGATGCTGCTCGACGAGGCTCAGCCCGTCGAAGGCGGGGGAGGTGACGCGGGCGCTGAAGTGGACGTCGTCGTCGCTGCGCACGTCGGCGCTGGCACCCTCGATGCCGCCCTCGATCCTCTGCTTGACTTCGGCTGCCGTGGCCATCTCCTCCGGGAAGGCTACCGCTATACTTCGTGAAGCGATGTCCGGAACCGAAGTCACCTTCAAGGCCAAGGGAATCACCCTTTCCGACCTCGGCGCCGCCAAGGCCCGCGAGTACCTCGAGGCCCAGGGATCCGACGTCGCCGTGGCCGGCCTGCGGGTCGGCGTGAAGGGCGGTGGCTGCTCGGGCTTCCAGTACCAGCTCGCCTTCGACGAGGAGCGCGACAACGACATCGTCTTCGAGGACCGGGGGCTGCGGCTGCTCGTCGACCCCCAGCACCTGGCCTACGTGGACGGCTCCGAGATCGACTTCGTGGAATCGCTCCAGGGAGCGGGCTTCCAGGTGAATAACCCCAACGTCGTGGCCGCCTGCGGCTGCGGCTCCTCGTTCCAGGTCAAGGACGAGGAGGAGGCGGTAAGCGCCCTCTAGCCTTCGCCGGCGCTCTCCTGCGAGCGCCCGTCGAGGCTCCACCAGATGACCCGGCAGGCCGCCGTTCGGTGCGGCCGCCAGCGCTCGGCGATCTCCTCCAGGCGCGCCCGGTCGGGCATTTCGGGCAGCCCGTAGGCCTCCATCACGCCGCGGCGGATCGCCAGGTCGCCCCAGGCGAGCACGTCGGGCCGGCGCAGCTGGAACATCAGGAACATGTGGGCCGACCACTCGCCGATTCCGCGGACCGCGGTCAGCGCGGCTATCGCCTCCCGGTCCTCCATGGCGGCGACCTCGTCGAGGTCCAGCTCGCCCGTGGTTACGTGCTCGGCCAGCGAGCGCAGGAAGGAGACCTTGGCCCGCGAGAGTCCGATCGCCGCCCGCAGCTCCTCCGGGTCCTCGGCGAGGACCTCCTCGGGCGTCGGAGGCCGGCCGCCGTAGCGTTCGAGGAGCCTCTCCCACATGATCCGGGCGACGTGGGTCGACAGCTGCTGGCCGACGATCGATCGCACCAGCGCCGCGTAGTGCTCGCGCTCGGTGTCGTCCTCTTCGACCAGCAGGACCTCGTGGCGTTCCAGGAGCCCGGCGATAACCGGGTCGGCGGCGCTCAGGTGCTCGCGCACCGCGCGGTCGGCGGCCGCGCCGGCCACCGCTCAGGCCTGGCCTTCGACCGCCCCCGGCACGCCGGTGTTGGTCGAGTACTTGGGCTGGAGCTTCATCTCCGGCCGGATCAGGTGGACGGCCTGGGCGACCGCGGTGGCCGCCTCGGCGTAGCCGGTGGCGATCAGCTTCAGCTTTCCGTCGAAGGTGGTGATGTCGCCGCAGGCCCAGATCCGCTCGAGCGAGGTCTCGTACGTGGGCGAGACCTGGATCGCGCCCTTCTCGATGTCGAAGCCCCAGTCCTTGAGCGGCCCGAGCGCGGTCTTGAAGCCGAGCTGGAGCAGGACGGCGTCGGTCTCCACCTCGATCTCCTCGTCGGTCTCCGAGTGGAAGAGGGTGACCCTCTCAATCGCCCCGTCGCCGGCCGCCTCGCGCACCTGGTAGGGGACGTAGAGGTCCACGTCGCCCGCCTCGACCGCCTCGGTGACCTCCTTGACCGTGGCCTCGTGGGCCCGGAAGCCCTCGCGGCGGTGCACGAGGCCGATGCGGTCGGCAGTGTCGAGCAGGTTGACCACCCAGTCCAGCGCGCTGTCCCCGCCGCCGACGATCAGCACGCGCCGGCCGGCGAACTCCTGCTTGGAGCCGACCAGGTAGTGGGCCCCGCGACCCTCCCAGGGGGATATGTCGTAGCCGGGCAGCTGCTTGGGCTCGAAGGCCCCGTGGCCGCCGGCGACGATCACCGCCCGCGAGCGCAGGTCGCCGCGGTCGGTATGCAGGACGACCACGCGCTCGTCGCCCTCGCCCTCCCAGGAGACGCTCTTGGCGGTGGTCTCCAGGTGGACCGGCACGTCAAACTGCTCGAGCGTCTGGCGCCGGTGGGCCTCGACGAGGTCCTTGGCGAGGATCTTGGGGTGGCCTGGAACGTCGAAGATCCACTTCTCCGGGTAGAGCGTGGTCAGCTGGCCGCCGACCTGGGGCAGCGAGTCGATGACCCGGACGCTGGCCTCGCGCATCCCGGCCCAGAACGCTGCCGAGAGGCCGACCGGGCCGGCGCCGATGACGGTGATGTCGCGGACCTCGTCGAAGTCGTGCTCGGGCGATGTGTGGCGGACGCGGCTCATGCCAGCGCGTCGGCGGAGACCGGGTCGCCGTCGAGCGCGATCAGCGCCCGCTCGACCGACGTCCGGATGCAGGTGAAGCTGGGGGTGTCGCGCTCGGTGTAGGCGGAGGCCTCGGTCGTGCGCAGCCGGTGGACGAGATCCATGAACGCCCCCGGGTCGTTGGTGTCGAAGGCGACGACGAACTCCTGGTCGTCGAGCCCGAACGAGTAGATCGTGTGGTTGTCGACGGCCGGGTACTCCTTGCCGACCTGGATGTGCTCCTGCATGATCCGCCAGCGCTCGTCGGCCTCCATGCCGTACCACTCGCGGTTCTTGACGAACGGGTAGACGAAGACGAAGTCGCCCTTGAAGGGCCGCGGCTCGTAGCGAACCTCGTCCGAGTACTCAGACCCCTTGCGCATGCCCAGGTAGGCGTACGGGACGGTGCTCCACTTCATCAGGCCGCTCTGGTTGAGGACCACGCCGAACTCGTGAATCCGCTCGAGGTTCTCGCACTCGACGGAGATCATGAGGTCGCAGTCGCCGCGGATCCCGACGGTGGTGAAGGCCTGGAGCAGGTGGTCGGAGCCGAAGTCCTCGCAGGCGGCCAGGAATTCCTCCTTGTCGGCCAGCCGCTGGGCCGGGTCGAGCCGCCTCCAGGCCGGGTCGACCTTGATGAAGGTGTATTTGACGAAATGGCGCATATCGCTGGTGTGAGGGGATTCTCGCAGGCCCCGGGAGCCAGACTGGGGAGGAGCCGCCCGCGCCCGGGTCAGAATAGTGGCGATGGCTAGGCGTATACGAGCGGGCCGGTGGCCCACGATCATCGCGGCAGGGATCGCCCTGCTCACGGCCAGCGCCGCCCCGGCGGCCTCCGCCGCGCCTTCCACGCCGGCACCCGCCCCTCGCGTGCTGATCGCCTTCCTCCCGATCCCTGATCCGCCGGCCGCGCTCGACGCCGACCCGGAGCCGGCGCTCGCCTTCCGCCCGGTCCTCGAGCGGCTGGCCGTCCGCCCGGCGCCGTCGCTCGGCCTCAGCAGCTCCACCCAGGGGCGCTACTCGTCGGTCCAGGCGCTGCTCGACATAACCCAGGGGAGCCGCTCGTCGCTCTCCTCCTACTCGCCGGAGCAGCCCTGGCCGGTGGTGATGGTGCTCGAGAAGGGGGGCGGCGCCTACCAGCAGGGCTGGCTCGAGACCAACCTTCGGGCCCGCACCGCACCGGCCCGGGTAGAGCCGGGGCTTCTCGCCCAGACGGTTCCCGGCGGCGCCGCCTACGCCGGTGTCCGGGGCCGCTACCAGCGGGAGTCGATCGTCGCGACCGATCGGGCCGGCGAGGTCGCCGAGGTCTCGCTCGGTTCCTCCGCCACCGTTGCCGACCGGGCCCGGGGCCTGCTGGCCCGCCACCGGCTGGTGGTCGCCGGCCTGCCGACCGGCAGCGAGGGAGACCGGGCGCTCGACCGGCTGATCGCCACGCGGTCGAAGGACACGCTCCTGATCGCCATGCAGACGCCCCCGGAGGTCGGGGGCCCGCAGCTGCTCCCGGTGGGGATCGTCGGGCTGGGCGGCCCCGGCGAGCTGACCTCTTCGACGACCCACCTCGACGGAGTAATCGCCGGGATCGACGTCCTTCCCACCGCCCTGGACTGGCTGGGCGTTCCCGTTCCTTCCGGGGTCCGCGGCCAGCAGATCGAGGTCCAGGAGGGCCGAAACCCGGCCGCCCTGGAGAGCCTGGCCGACCGGCTGCGGGTGGTCCTTCCCCGGCGCCTGACCTCGCTCTGGGCCCTGGTCGGGATCTGGGCGGTGATCTTCCTGGCCGCCGCGCTCTTTGCCGGCCCGCGGGGGAGCCGGTGGGCGATGCGGATCGGTGCCCTTGCCGTCTTCTGGGTGCCCTCCTCGGTGCTGCTGACCGCGGCCCTGGCCCCGGGGCGGCTGGTCGAGATCGCCCTGCTCGTCGTGATCCCGCTCGCCGCGGGCATGCTCACCGACTACTTCCTACCCTGGCCGCGCGCCCCGGCGCTACCGGCGCTCGTCGGGGTCTCGGTCTACGTGATCGACCTGGCCTTCGGCTCCCCACTGATAATCCGCTCGCTGCTCGGGCCGAACCCGCTCTTCGGCTCGCGCTTCTACGGCATAGGCAACGAGCTCGAGGCGGCGCTGCCGGCGCTCGCGCTGATCGGCCTCGGGGCGCTCTGGTACGGCCGCGGCCGCTCGCGGGCCCTGGTGGGGTGGCTGGTCGCCGTCGGCCTGGTGCTCGGCCTGGCGATCGGGGCCGGGCGCCTGGGCGCCGACGTCGGCGGGGTGATGACCGTCGGCGCCGGGTTCGCGGTGGCCGCCCTGCTTCTGTGGCCCGGGGCCGACCGCCGCCGCGCGGTGGCCGTAGTGATCCTCGTGCCGCTCGCCGCCCTCGCCCTGCTCGCCGTGGTCGACCTGGTCACCGGCGGCGACTCCCACTTCTCGCGCACGGTCCTGCGCTCGGACGGCTCGGGCGACCTTCTCGACACCTTCCTGCGCCGCTACGAACTGGCCGGCCGGGCCCTCATCCGCGGGTTCATGCCGGTGGCCACCGCCGTCGCGGTGCTGGCAATCGCCCTCGGGGTCCGCCGGCGCGACTCGCTGTTCGAAACGGTCGGCGGCGACCCGGCCTGGGTGGCCGCGATCGGGGGCTGCGCGGCGGTCGGAGTGGGGGGTGCGATCTTCAACGATTCCGGCCCGGTGCTCCTGATCATCGCGACCTTCGTGGCCGCCTGTGCGGTCCTATACCTGCGCG
>CAIKSH010000253.1 GCA_903830015.1 uncultured Solirubrobacterales bacterium
CGTCGGTGTTCTCAGCCGCGATCTCCCCGTCACCGCCGAAGGTGAGCGTGTTGGCAGCGCCGATCTCCCGCGCGCTGTCGCTGGCCCGGTCGGCGAGGGCCAGGGCTGCCTCCTTGTGCGGCACGGTCACGCTCGCGCCGGCAAACCCGGCTGCCGGGAGCGCCCTTGTCGTCTCCTCGAAGAGCTCGGGCGGCACGGGCAGCAGCTGAAAGCGCCAGTCGTCCAGGCCGGCCGCGGCCAGGGCAGCGTTCTGCATCTGCGGTGAGCGGCTGTGGGCGACCGGCCAGCCCAGGACCCCTAAACGGGTAGCCGTCAACGGGTGTGCCTCACTTCGGGCACTCCTTGGGGTCGCGCCCCCCGAGCTCGGCGCGCTTGGCGTTGTAGGCGGCGACGTCCTGCTGGAACTGCGCGTCGGTGGTCGAGAAGGCGTGGGCCCCGCCCTTGCACGGCGCGACCACGTAGTAGAGGTAGTCGACCGAAGCCGGCCTCGCCGCCGCGCGGATCGAAGCGAGCCCGGGGTTGCCGATCGGCCCGGGCGGCAGGCCCTGCCGGTTGCGCGTGTTATACGGGGAGCGGCTGCGCAGCTGGGCGCCGGTCAAGGGGGCAGTCCAGTTCCCGACCGCGTACCGAGTCGAGGCGTCGATCCCGAGCGGAATCGAGCGCCGCAGCCGGTTGTAGATCACCGCGGCAACCAGCCGCCGCTCGGAGGCGATACTCGTCTCCCGCTCGATCATCGAGGCGATCGTGATGATGTCGTAAGCGGTGAGGTTCTTGCTCCGGGCGTAGGAAAGGTTGACCGTCCGGAAATTGGCCTTGAACGCGGTGAGCTGCTTGGTGACCAGGGCCGCCGCGTCCGGCTTGGTGCGCAGCAGCTCGTAGGTCGCGGGGAAGAGAAAGCCCTCGAGGCTGCGAACCGAGGAGGGCGCGCCGTAGCGTTTTGGGTTCAGCGCCCGCGAGGAGACGCTGGCCTCCAGGTAGTCACCCTTTACGCCCTGGCGCGCTACCAGCGGGGCGACCTCCTGGCGGGAGGGCCCTTCTGGTACTACGACGGTGATCACCGGCGCGGCCGCCGCGCCGCCGGTTAGCGCGCTGAGCGCGGCGCCGTTGCTCATTCCCTCGTTAAGGCTGTAGACCCCCGAGCGAAGGTCGCCGCGCTTGCCCGAGAGCGTCGCCCGGAGCTCGAAGAAGAAACCCGACGAAACGACGCCCCGGTCGGCGAGCAGCGAACCGACCTCTCCGGCACTCAGCCCGGGCGGTATCCGCACCCGCACGGCTTCGCCCCCATCTCCCTTGAACGGTTCGAAGGTTGAGATGAGCACGAAGGCCAGCAGGCCGGCGACCAGCGCCGCGAGGGCGAAGACGAGGGCGTGCCGCCCCGGGCTGCGCCTGCGGGCCGCGGCGGCTTCCGGCGGAGCGGGCCGGCTCCCGGGAGGCGGGACGGTTCCGATCGGCCGGTCCCCGGGCGACGGCGGCCTGACCGGCGGCGGTGGGGAACTGCGCTCCGGCTGCTGCGACCCCTCAGGCGCGGGTGCCGCCGCCCCCGGAGAAGGTGGCGTGGGTGCGGGCGGCTCGGGCGTCGGTGTGCCGGAACCGGTCTGCGGGCCCGGATCCTCTCCACGGCGCTTCATCCGCTCGCGGCGCGCCGCCTCGCGCTCTTCCGGCGTGCGCTCGCTCACCGGCCGTCCTTCGAACCGGACCCGGACCGCACGCTTCCCGCGAGCCACTCGTCGAGCAGGAGCGCAGCGGCCCGCGAATCCTCGGAGGTATCTCCCCCCGCGGCCTGCGCCATCTTTGTCGTGAACCGTTCGTCGTAGAGCTCCACCCGGGCCTTCGGGCCCAGGGCCCGGGCCAACCGGTCGGCAAACCCGCGTACCTCGGCGGTCTGCGCCGAATCGCCACCGTCGAGCGAGACCGGGAGGCCGACCAGGACCACCTCTGCCTCGAGCTCATCCACGAGGCCGACCAGGGACTGGAGGCCCTTCTTCGAAGCGGGCCGGGCCAACGGTTCGATCGGCGTTGCCAGCGTACCCGTCCGGTCGCTCACCGCACAGCCGCAGCGCGCTTCGCCGTAGTCGAGGGCGAGGACCCGCATCAGGTCAGGCCCCCAGGGCCCCGGCGATCACCGCTTCGCCGGCTGCGAGGGCTGCGGGCAGAGCTTCGGGGTCACGGCCCCCGGCCTGCGCCATCGTGTCCCGGCCCCCACCCCCTCCGCCAACTTCGCGGGCCGCGGCGGCCACTACGTCCCCGGCGCGAACGCCCCGCTCGACCAGCGAGGGCGCGACCGCGGCAACCAGGTGGACCCGCCCGTCGTCGACGCTCCCCAGGAGAATCGCGCAGTCCGCCCCGACCGCTCCCTTCACGCGGTCGGCGACCTCGACCAGAGCCTTGGCGCCGACGCCCTCCAGGCCGGCCACGACGACCGGAACACCCGCGACCTCACGGGCCTGCCCGGCCAGCTCGCCGGCGTCGACCGACACCTCCGCTTCGCCTGCGCTTCCGGCGGCCCGCGCCTTCAGGGCGGCCACGGCCTCCGGAAGCTGGTCGGGTGCCGCCGCCAGCTCGGTGGCCGCTTCGGCCAGGAGACGGTCGTGCTCGCGCAGCAGGGCGACCGCAGCCGGGCCGGTGACCGCCTCGATCCGGCGGACGTTGGCCGCGCTCGAGCCCTCGCTGGTGATGCGAAAGGCGCCGATCTCCGACGTTGTGCGCACGTGAGTCCCTCCGCACAGCTCGCGCGAGCCATCGCCGCCGTCGATCTCCACCATCCGCACCGTCTCGCCGTCCTTCGCGCCAAAGAGCGCCATGGCGCCGAGGGCCTGGGCCTCCTCGAGGCTCGTCGTCTGCCACCCGACCGGCAGGTTGGCCGCGATCTGATCGTTTACCTCGTCCTCGACCCGGCGGCGCTCGTCCTCGCTCAGCTTCCCGGAATGGGTGAAATCGAACCGGAGCTTGTCCGGCCCGACGTAGGAGCCGGCCTGCCTCACGTGGTCGCCCAGCGTCCGCCGGAGTGCCGCGTGCAGGAGGTGGGTCGCGGTGTGGTTGCTCTCGGTCGCGTGGCGGGCGGCCCGGTCGACCGCGGCCACGACCGTCGCTCCCTCCTCGATCGAAGCGCCGGCGGGCTCAACGAGGAGCGCCTGGTCCTCGCCGGCCCGGACGACGCCGGTCACCCGGGCAAGCTCGCTGCCGTCGGGAGCAAGCAGGCGCCCCGAGTCGGCGACCTGGCCTCCTCCCTCGGCATAGAACGGGGAGTCGCCGAGCTTCACGAGCAGCTGGCCGTCGGTGTCGGCGACCGCCAAGACCACCGTCTCGCGCCTCAGGTCCTCGTAGCCGACGAAGGTCGTCGGGGCGGCGCCCAGCGAGGCGACGGTTTCGGCGCCGGCCGCGACCCGGCGCTCTCCCCCGGCCGCCGCCGACCGGGCGCGCTGCTCGTCCATCAGCCGCTCGAACTCCGCCTCCTCGCCGAAGGGCACGCCGCGCTCGGCGGCCAGCTCCCGGGTCAGCTCGATCGGGAATCCGAAGGTGTCGTGAAGACGGAAGGCGTCTTCGGCACTCAGCTCGCCGGCGTCCAGGAGCTCCTCGAGCAGCCGGCTTCCCTGCTCGAGGGTGCGGCCAAAGCCCTCCTCCTCGCCGCGGACCCAGCCCAGGATCGTCTCGCGCCGCTCCACCAGTTCGGGGTAGGCCGGCCCCATCACTTCGATTACCTGCTCGACGAATGCCGGCAGGAAATCGCCCTCGATGCCCAGGCGACGACCCTGCTGGATGGCCCGCCGCATCACCCGGCGCAGGATGTAGCCGCGCTCCTCGTTGGAGGGCACGATCCCGTCGCCGATGAGGAAGGTCATCGCCCGGGAGTGGTCGGCGAGGATTCGCAGGGCCCGCTCGTCGGGTTCGGCGGTGGCCAGCTCGCGGCCGAGCTCCATCAGCCCGGCGAACTGGTCGGTCTCGAAAACCGAGCCGACGCCCTGCTGGATCATCGCCAGGCGGTTGAGGCCCAGTCCGGTATCGATATTTCGCGAAGGGAGCGGCGTGAGCCGGCCGGAGGCATCCTGGTCGAACTCCATGAAGACGAGGTTCCAGTACTCCAGAAACCGCTCGTTCTCTCCCCCGGGCAGGTCGTCCGCGCTGCCGTGCTCGACGCCGAGGTCGAGGTAGAGCTCGCTGCACGGGCCGCAGGGCCCGGTGGGCCCCGCCTGCCAGAAATTCTCCGAGCGCGCGCAGGGCACGATCCGCTCGCGCGGAACCCCTACGGCCTCCCAGGCGGCGATGGCCTCCTCGTCCGGCCCGACCCCGAGCTCAGGGTCGCCCTCGAAGACGGTGATCCAGATCGCTTCGGGATCAAAGCCGAACCCTTCGAGCGAGAGCTGCCAGGCGAGCTCGATGGCGCCCTCCTTGAAGTAGTCACCGAGCGAGAAGTTCCCGAGCATCTCGAAGAAGGTGAGGTGCCGGGCCGTGGTGCCGACGTTCTCGATGTCGGTGGCGCGGAAGCACTTCTGGCAGCTGGTCAGGCGGGTGGCCGGCGGGTCCTCGAGGCCGAGGAAGAACCCCTTCAGCGGATGCATGCCCGCCGTGGTCAGCAGGACCGAAGGGTCGAAGGAGGCCGGAACAAGCGAAGCGGACTGGCGCAGGAGGTGGCCGTGGCTCTCGAAGAAGCCGAGGAACTCGCCGCGTATCTCGTCGGAGCTGCGCGCCGCCATCACGCGATTGTCGCGCATCCGACTACGCGCTCGCCGTCCAGGAAGACGGCGGTCTGGCCCGGCGCGGGCGCGAGAACCGGCCGGCCGAGCTGCAGCTGCGACCCCTCCAGCCGGCATTCGACGGCGGGCGCGTGCGAACGGAGCCGGACCTGCCGGACCGCCTCCCCCCCGCCGCGGAGCCTGAGGTCGCGCAGGGCGATCCGCTCCCGGCTCAGGGCCGCGCGGGGGCCGACCGTGACCGTGTTGGCCTCGGTATCGGTGGCCACGACGTAGAACGGCTCGTCCAGGCCCCCGATCTCCAGGCCCCGTCGCTGCCCCACCGTGAACCGGTGGGCTCCGGAATGGGTACCCAGGACCCGCCCGGCGACATCGAGGATCTCGCCGGGCCGCTCACCCACGCCCCCGAAGCGCTCCATGAACGGCCCGCGTCCCACGCCGGCCAGGAAACAGAGGTCCTGCGAGTCGGGCGTCGCCGCCACCTCGAGGCCTGCGTCGGCGGCCAGCTCGCGCACCTGCGCCTTGGTCAGGCGGCCGAGCGGAAACGAGATGCGCTCGATCGACTCCGGCTCCAGCCCGGCGAGCATGAAGCTCTGGTCCTTGGCGGGGTCGGCGCCGCAGAGAAGCTCGCCGCCGGGGGCGGTCCGGGCGTAGTGGCCGGTGACCAGGCTACCGGCCCCGAGGCGGTCGGCCAGGGAGAGCATCGCGTCAAGGCGCAGCGAACCGTTGCAGCCGATGCACGGGTTCGGGGTAAAGCCGCGGCGCTGCCCGTCGAGCCACGGATCCACGACATCGCGCTCGAACTCCTCGCGCAGGTCGAGGGTCAGGTGGGGCATCCCGAGCTCGCGTGCCACCCGACGGGCCCGCAGCACCGCGCTGGCCGAGCAGCAGCTCGCCTCCGGGTCCCCCTCGGCGTCGCGCCACAGCTCGAGGGTTACGGCGACCGGCGTCGGGCCGTCCTCGCGGGCGCTGAGCAGGGCGGC
>CAIKSH010000254.1 GCA_903830015.1 uncultured Solirubrobacterales bacterium
GCCTGTAACAAGCTTTGCGCTGCGCGGTGCGAACTTTCGCTGCGCAGCGATGAGTTCCCCGCAACTAAAGGAAGAGGAGCAATGAACAAGAGACTTGCAGTGGCCTCCGTGGCCTGCATGGCCGCGCTGGGCATCACCGCCTGCGGCAGCAGCGACGACAGCTCGACCACGACGGGAGGCGGCGCGGACGTCTCCGGCGCGGTCGCCGTCGACGGTTCGAGCACCGTGTTCCCGTTCGCCCAGGCCGTGGCCGAGGGCTTCCAGAGCGAGAACCCCAACGCCAGGGTCACCGTCGGCGAGGCCGGCACCGGTGGCGGCTTCGAGAAGTTCTGCGCCGGCGAGATCGACATCGCCGACGCCTCGCGCCCGATCGACGAAAAGGAAGAGGCGCCCGCCTGCAAGAAGAACGGGATTTCCTACGCCTCGGTCGAAGTCGCCAATGACGGCATTGCCGTCGTGACCAACCCCGAGCTCAAGATCGGGTGCCTCAAGACCGCGCAGCTCAAGCAGCTGTGGCAGAAGGGCTCGAAGGTCACCAACTACGACCAGCTGGGCTCCGGCATTCCGTCGGGCAAGGTCTCGTTGTTCGGCCCGGGTACCGATTCGGGAACGTTCGACTTCTTCACCGAGGAGATCAACGGTGAGAAGGGCGACACCCGGACCGACTACCAGCCCTCCGAGGACGACAACGTGCTTGTCCAGGGCGTCGAGGGTGACACGAGCGGACTGGCGTACTTCGGGTTCTCCTACTACGAGGACAACGCCGACAAGCTGAACCTGGTCGCCGTCGACGACGGCAGCGGCTGCGTCAAGCCGTCGGTGGAGACGATCCAGGACGGCACCTACAAGCCGCTCTCGCGCCCCCTCTACATGTACGTGAACACGGCGGCGCTCAAGGACAAGCCGCAGGTCAAGGCCTTCCTCGACTACGCGGTGGCCAATGCCGAGGAGTCGGCGAAGACGGCGAAGATCGTCCCGCTGACCTCCGAGCAGCTGACCCAGGCCAAGGACGAGCTGGCGAAGGCCGAGTCCGGAACCTGAGGACGGTTTGGCGGTAACTCCCGCACCGGCCCCGCCGGGGGGCCCGAGCGCCCGTGAGGTGTTCGGAGCCCCCCGGCGACGGCTGGGGGAGCGCGCAATCGCGGTCGCCCTGGCCGCGGCTGCGGCATTCTCGGTCCTGATAACCGTCGGGATCATCGTCTCGCTCACCGGCGAGACGCTGGCGTTCTTCGCCGACAAGGCGGTCAGGGTCGGCCAGTTCCTGACCGGCGCCCAGTGGTCGCCGCTCTTTGCCGACCCGCAGTTCGGCATCCGTCCCCTAGTGCAGGGGACGCTAATCATCACCCTCATCGCCATGGTCGTGGCGGTGCCCCTGGGCATCGGAACCGCGGCCTACCTGAGCGAGTACGCGAGCCCCCGCGTGCGCAACGCGGTAAAGCCGACGCTCGAGCTCCTCGCCGGCGTCCCCACCGTCGTCTTCGGCTACTTCGCCCTGACCTTCTTCACCCCGAAGATCCTCAACGACCTGCTCGGCCTCGAGGTCTCGGTCTTCAACGGCCTGGCCGGGGGGATCATCGTCGGGGTAATGATCATCCCCACCGTCGCCTCGGTGGCCGAGGACGCGATGGCCGCCGTTCCGCAGGCCCTGCGCGAGGGCGCCTACGGAATGGGGGCCAGCCGCCGCCAGGTGGTCGTTCGCGTCGTCATTCCCGCGGCGCTCTCGGGCATCGTCGCCGCCGTCGTCCTTGGGGCATCCCGCGCAGTGGGCGAGACGATGATCGTCCTTATCGCCGCCGGGCAGGTGCCGACCGTCTCGCTCAACCCGCTCAAGCCGATGGAGACGATGACCGCCTTCATCGGCGCAACCGGGAAGGGCGACGTGCCGACCGGCTCCACCGGTTACAAGGCGATCTTCGCCGTCGGCTTCACGCTCTTCGTGATCACCCTCGTGATCAACCTGATCTCGATCCGGTTCGTTCGCAAGTACCGGCAGGTGTACGAGTGACCACGACCAGCGTCGACGGGCAGGACCGGGCCTCCGGCGGCGTCATCGGCCGTCCGCCGACCGGCGTCCACGTGCGCGACCGCATCTTCAAGGCTCTGCTGATCGGCCTCACCAGCGTCGGGCTGATCGTCCTCGCCGTGCTGCTGGTGACCACCTTCGTCGAGGGGGCACCGAGCCTCAGCCTCAGCTTCCTTACCAGCTTCCCTTCGGCCTTCCCGGAGAAGGCCGGGATCGAGTCGGCGATCACCGGGACCCTCTGGCTGATGCTGATCGTCGGCGCGGTGATCATTCCGCTGGGGGTGGCCTCCGCCCTCTACCTGGAGGAGTACGCCGACGTCGACCGGTGGTGGAACCGGGTGATCGAGGTCAACATCCAGAACCTCGCCGCCGTTCCCTCGATCGTCTATGGGATCCTCGGGCTGGCCTACTTCGTCCGTGGGCCGCTGTCGCTGGGCCGGACCGTGCTGGCCGGTGGCCTGACCCTCTCGCTGGTGGTCCTCCCGGTGGTGATCATCACCACGCGCGAGGCGATCCGCGCCGTGCCTCCGTCGATCAAGGAGGGGGCGC
>CAIKSH010000255.1 GCA_903830015.1 uncultured Solirubrobacterales bacterium
CGGGCCGTCCTCGCGGGCGCTGAGCAGGGCGGCGACGGCGGAGTCGACCCCCCCGCTCATGGCAACGAGTGAAAGCCCGGGAACCGCCGGCGCCGGTCCGGCGGCGTAGGTGGCTGCCCCGAGCGCGCGGGCCAGGGCCTCGGCGGCCAGCTCGGCGGCGTGGAACTTTCCCGGGCTGAGGCCGCCCAGCTCGTCGGCTAGCTCGTACGGCCCGATCCGGGCCACGTCGATCACCGGCGCGCCGTCGGCCAGCGTGGCCGCCGCGCTCCCGGCCGCTATTGCGCTTCCGCATCCCGAAGCGTCGAAGGAGACTGCCGCGACGCGCCCGTCGCGCACGGCGAGCGATACCCGGACCAGGTCGCCACAGGGTGCACCGCCGGCCGAGCCGTCGCGGCCGCCACCCACCGGCGCCCCGCGCCGGTACGGGTGGCTGAGGTGTTCCTCGAAACGCTCGCGGTCCATCGCGCCGCAGTCTAGGCCCGGAGGCCTACGGCTTGGGGTCGGGCGGGGGCGCCTGCCTGATGCCCAGGTCGCGCAGCTGCTGCGGCTCGGCGGGCCCGGGCGCGCCGGTGAGGGGGTCCGAGCCGCTGGCCGTCTTGGGGAAGGCGATCACGTCGCGGATCGACTCCCGGCCACAGGCCAGCGCCACGATCCGGTCGAGCCCGAAGGCGATACCTCCGTGCGGCGGAGCGCCGAACCGCAGCGCGTCGAGAAGGAACCCGAAGCGTTCACGGGCCTCGCCGGCGTCCAGGCCGATGATCTCGAAGACCCGCTCCTGGACCTCTGGCGTGCTGATACGGATCGAGCCTCCCCCGATCTCGACCCCGTCGACGGTCAGGTCGTAGGCACGCGAGCGCAGCGCCGCGGGATCGTCGAGGTCGCCGAGCGGTGCGGTGAAAGGATGGTGCAGCGCGGTCAGGCCGCCCCCGTCGCCGGCCTCGAACATCGGGAAGTCAACGACCCAGCAGGCGTCATGGCCGGCTCCCTCGAGCAGCCCGAACCGCTCGGCCAGGTCGATCCGCAGGGCGCCGATGGCCACCGGGGCCACCGCGGCGCTGTCGGCCACGAAACAGAGCAGGTCGCCGTCCGAGGCCCCGAGCGCCTCGTTTACCGAGGCCACCTGCGAGTCGGTGAAGAATCGGGCGAGATTGCCGGTCCAGCCTCCGTCGCCCACCACGATCGGCGCGACCGCCTTGGCCCCGTGTCGCTGCACGACCTCGTTGAGCGATTCGAGCTCTGAGCGCGACATCTCCCTCGGACCGGCGTTAAGGGCGCGAACCACGCCGCCGGAGTCGAGCACCGACTGGAAGACCTTGAACTCCGAGCCGTCCAGCCGGGGCCCGACGTCGACGATCTCCATCCCGAAACGGCGGTCGGGGCGATCGCTGCCGTAGCGGAGCATCGCCTCGTCCCACGGGATCCTCTCCCAGGGGGGAGGGGCCAGTTCGAAGCCGACGTTCCGGAAGACCTCCCCCATGACCGCCTCGGAGAGCTCGATCACGTCGTCTTCCTCCACGAAGGACATCTCGATGTCGAGCTGGGTGAACTCGGGCTGGCGGTCGGCGCGCAGGTCTTCGTCGCGGAAGCACCGCGCGATCTGGAAGTAGCGCTCGAAACCGGCGACCATCAGCAGCTGCTTGAAGAGCTGGGGCGACTGGGGCAGCGCGTACCAGTCTCCGGGGGCCATCCGGCTCGGGACCAGGAAGTCGCGCGCCCCCTCCGGAGTCGAGCGGGTGAGCACTGGGGTCTCGACTTCGATGAAGTCGCGTTCCTCGAGGACCTGCCGCATCGTGGTGGTCACCTGGGAGCGGCGCTCGAGCGCCTCGGCCATCGCCGCCCGCCGCAGGTCGAGCCACCGGTATTTCAGCCGCGTGACCTCGTCCACCGGGCCGTCCTCGTCGATCGGGAACGGCGGCGTCTCGCTGGCCGCCAGCTGCTCGCAGCCAGAGACCGAGAGCTCCACCGTCCCGGTGGCCATCTCCGGGTTGACGTTGGCCTCGTCACGTCGCAGCAGCTCGCCGGTGGCGCTGATGACGTGCTCGGGCCGCAGGCGCTCGGCAAGGGCGAACAGCTCGGGGTCGGTCTCGGGATGGAAAACCAGCTGGAGCAGGCCGGAGCGGTCGCGCAGGTCGATGAAGATCAGGCCTCCGTGGTCACGGCGGCGATGGACCCAGCCGGCCACGCGGGCCTGCTGGCCAACCTGCTCGTCGCCGAGCTCGCCGCACCAGGCGTCGCGCAGGGCGTTGGCGCGCGGCGGGCGCATCAGCCCAGGCCGCGCTCTCGAAGCACGGAGGCCACCGCGGCGCTGCGGCTCTCCTCGTCCCAGCTCTCGCCGTCCTCCCGGTCCTCGAGGACGATCGTCTCACCTTCGACGATGGCGGTGAACCGCGCCCCGATCCGGTCGGACTGCTTGCGCTGGCCCTTCAGCGAGCGGCCGGCGAGCTCCATCTGCGCGGTGATCCCGGCCCGGCGCGCCTCGCAGACCAGGGCGAAGGCCGCACGCCGGGTCGCCGGTGACTCGTCGGCGGTGGCGACGTAGAGCGTGGTCACCGGCTCGGGCTCGGGGCGTTCCTCGGCGGCCAGGAGGATCCTCTCGACGCCGGCCGCCCAGCCCATGCCGGGGACCGCCGGGCCTCCGATCTGGCCGGCCAGGCCGTCGTAGCGGCCCCCACCGCCGACTCCGCTCTGGGCCCCCAGGGCCGCGGAGGTGAACTCGAAGACCGTCCGCGTGTAGTAGTCCAGGCCGCGCACGAGGGTCGGGTCGACCTCATAGGCGATTCCGGCGGCATCGAGAAGCCCCAGGACCTCGGCGAAGTGCTCCCGGTCCTCCTCTCCCAGGAAGTCGGCCAGCAGCGGCGCGCTCTTCATGACCTCACGGGTGCCCTCGTGGTCGGAATCGAAGGCGCGCATCGGGTTGGTCTCGAGCCTCGAGCGGACCTCGTCGGATAGCTCGCCCTCGCTGGCGCGCAGGTGATCGCGCAGGACCTCGCGGTAGGCCTCACGGGCGGCCGGATCTCCGAGCGAGGCAATCCGCAGCTCGAGCCCTCCGACTCCCAGCTCGCTGAGGATTCCGGCGAGCAGGGCAATCGACTCGGCGTCGACGGCCGGGTCGTCGGAGCCGATCGCCTCGGCCCCTATCTGCCAGAACTGGCGGTAACGCCCCTTCTGGGCGCGCTCGTAGCGCCAGCAGCTCGAGGCGTACCAGAGCCGCACCGGTTGCGGCAGCTTGTGCATGCCGTGGTCCAGGTAGGCCCGCATCACCGGCGCCGTCACCTCGGGCCGCAGCGTGAGGGAGCGACCCTTGCCGTCATTGAACGTGTACATCTCCTTCTGGACGATGTCGGTCGCCTCCCCGACCGTCCGGGTGAAGAGCTCGGTCACCTCGAAGGCCGGCGTCTCGATGCGCCGGTAGCCGGCGTCTTCGAGGGTCGCGCGCGCGGTCTCCACGACCGCCCGGCGCATCGGAGCCTGCTCGGGAAGGATGTCGAAGGTGCCGCGCGGCGGCCGGATCAGGTCGCTCACTTCGCCGCCGGGAGGTCGGCGAGGAACGGGTTGCCGGCCTTCTCGTGCCCGAGGGTGGTCACCCCCATGTGCCCCGGCAGCACGGGCGTCTCGTCCGGGTACTGCGCGACGAGCTCCCCGATGCTCTGCAGAAGCCGGGCGTGGTCGCCCCCGGGGAGGTCGGTCCGCCCGACCGAGCCCTGGAAGAGGACGTCGCCCGAGGCAAGCACCGTGCCGATCTCGGAGTCGGCGGCCTCCAGGGCGTAGGTCAGGTGGCCGGGGCTGTGGCCCGGCGTTGAGAGCACGTCGATCGTGAACCCGGCCAGCTCGAGCCTCTCCCCGCCCTCCAGGAGGTTTTCGGCCTCCCAGCCGCGCATCGGCGGCAGGCCGACCATCGAAGTGGCCTTGTTCGGGTCCCTGAGCCAGTCCGCCTCGGCCCTCGGCGCGAAGACCGGAGCGCCGGTCAGCTCGGCCAGGTGGGCGACGGCCCCTACGTGGTCGACGTGGCAGTGCGTCACGAGGATCGCCTCGAGGCTGGCGCCGGTGTCTTCGAGCATGGCGGCGAGCTTCTCCTCCTCGTCACCGGGATCGACGAAGATCGCCGAGCCGGCCTCCGGCCCGCTGCGCACGAGGTAGCTGTTCTCCTGGAACGGCCCGACGGTGGCCATGCGGACGTCCACCGCTCAGCGTCCTTTCCGCGGCCGGACACCGGCCAGCTTGGCCATGCGCCGACGGTAGATCCAGCGGTCGGTGGCGTAGCTGAGGGGCACGTAGAAGAAGAGCATTGCCACCCCGATGATCAAAGACGTGGTGAGCGGCTGCTTGAGAAAGAGAACCAGGACGGCCACGAAGATCACGACGGCAACCAGGGAACGGTTAAGCGCGCTGCGCCAGGACGGCGGCCGGTCGCGCCGGTCGACCCGACCGCCAGTGGCTCCCTTCCTGGCCGGCGCCGGGGCGCTCCCCGTGCGTCCGCGCGCCTCGACCATCCCGGCCGCGTTGCCGCGATGCTTGGTGCGGCGCTTTTTCTTGGTCTGGGCCATCGGCCTCAGAAGCCTAGAGCGTCCTCAAGCGTGGCCCGGCCCTGGCATTCGAGCGTCTCGGGAAATTCCCTGAACGCCTCCCGCGGGGCGAGCCCGACGAGCTCGGTCCGGGCCACCGGGGCATGGCGCCCGACCGCCTCGACCACGACGGCCAGCGGGACGGCGGCGTGATCCTCCACGTTGACCGACACCTGGGCGACGCCTCCCCGGTGTGGCAGCTCCAGGCCGATCGCCCGGACGCCCGGAAGGCCTTCCGGCCCTCCCTCGCGGACCTGCGCGGCGATCGCCCGTGCCTGGTCGAGCCCGGCGGGCGGCTCGAGCTCGAGGTTGAAGGCCACGAGCGGTGCCCGCGCGGCGACCAGGCTGGCCCCGCAGGCCTCCGGGAGATCCCGCGGCCCGAAGTCTGGCGCGAGCTCCCCGGCGCCGACACGGCGAGCCAGTTCCTCCACGCCGCCACGCCTCAACTCGGCCCGGCTGCGGCCGCCGGCCAGTTCGCCGTAAAGGAAGACCGGCACCCCGGCCTCGCTCCCGATCCGGTCGGCGCAGACCAGGGCCTCGGCGCAGGCCGCCCCGCGAAGGGCCGGAGCCAGGTAGACGAGCGGAACGACGTCGACGACGCCCACGCAAGGATGGGTGCCGGAATGGTCGACGAGCGTGATGGCCTCGGCCGCGGCGCGTACCCCCGCCACGAGCGCACCCGAAAGCTCCCCGGGGCGCCCGCCCAGGGTGAACACCGCCCTGCCGTGATCGGGGTCGAAGTGCGGTTCGTCCAGGAGCCGGGCCTCGCCGGTGGAGAGGAACGCTTCGGCCAGGGGAGCTACGAGCGATTCGTCGGCACCGACCGAGACATTCGGCACGGAAACCAGCGTCGCTGCGGGATTGAGGGATTCCATTTCTCTGCGGCCGGCGCCCTCGCAACCCGGGCGCCGCGGCCGCAGGGAAGGCTATTCTGCGCCTTCGGCCGGAGTAGCTCAGTTGGTTAGAGCAGCGGAATCATAATCCGCGTGTCGGGGGTTCGAGTCCCTCCTCCGGCATCGAGTGCCGCACCTTTGCCGGGCGGCCCGGGTTATGGGGACGGTGCCTTCGACGACCGGCTCCGGAGCCGACTCAAGGATGATGACGCACGCCAGCACGAAAACGGCCTTCGGCCTTGCGGCAGCCTTCGCGGCCTGCCTTGTGGCCACAGCCTGGGCGCCCGCGGCGCGCGCGGAGGTTCACCCCGCCTTTTCGACCCAGGCGATGTGGATCTGGCAGTTGCCCAAGACCGAGGGCGGCTCGCTGGCGCGGATCATCGCCAAGGCCAAGGCCAACCGCATCGGCGCCGTCTACATCAAGTCGGCCGACGCGGGGAACCCCTGGTCGCAGTTCACGCCCTCGGCGGTATCCCAGCTCAAGGCAGCCGGCCTGCGGGTCTGCGGGTGGCAGTTCGTCTATGGCTCGCGTCCCACCGCCGAGGCGGCAGCCGGCGCAAGAGCCCGGTCGGCGGGGGCCGAGTGCCTGATCATTGACGCCGAGAGCGCTTACGAGGGCCGGTACCGGTCGGCGACCACCTACATGAAGGAGCTGCGGCGTCGTGTTGGCCCGTCATTCGCCCTGGGCTTCACCAGCTTTCCCTACGTGAGCTTTCACTCGAGCCTCCCGTACTCGGTCTTCCTGGGTTCCGGCGGGGCGCAGGTGAACATGCCGCAGGTCTACTGGCGGGATATCGGCACGACCGTGACCACCGCGATGAACCGGACCTGGCGCGAGAACCGAATCTACGGCCGGCCGATAGTTCCCATCGGCCAGACCTACCAGGGCGCGCCGGTAGCCGACATAGCCCGCTTCCGGGCGATGGCCCGGGCGTGGCGGGCGCCTGGCTACAGCTGGTGGGAGTGGAGCACCACCTCGCCCAGGCAGTGGGCCGCCCTGGCGACCGATCGGGTCTCGCGACTCACCCCGGCCGATCCGGGCTGGCCGCAGCTGCAGCGCGGCTCGCGGGGGGACCCCGTAGTCCAGGCCCAGCAGCTGCTCGTGGCCGCCGGCTACGACACGGTCAAGGCCAACGGCATCTTCGGCGACCGCACCGCCGCCGCGGTGAAGGCGGTCCAGGAGGGCAGGGAGCTGGCGCCCACCGGCGTTCTCGACGGCGCCTCGTGGCCGGTCCTGCTGCGCAAGGCCGGGGCGAAGATCGCCCAGCGCAACGCGCGCGTCTCTCGGGCGGCCAC
>CAIKSH010000256.1 GCA_903830015.1 uncultured Solirubrobacterales bacterium
CGAGAAAGTCCTCCGGGTTCCACGCCTTGGGCAGCGCCGCTCGCCCGCCCAGCAGGCGCAGCGCCGAGGAGACCGTCCTCGGGGGCGCCGGCACGATCAGCCGCCGGGCGGGGAGGGCGCGCAGCCCGAGACGGGCGAGCTGGCGGCCGCCGAGACGGTCGGGCCCGGCGAGCTCGATCCGCTCGTGGCCGGCCTGCTCCCCGCGCGCCAGCACCGCCTCGATTGCGGCCACCACGTCCTCGACCCAGGCCGGCTGGAAGGTGCCGCGGCCGCCGCCGGCCAGCGGGAAGAGCGGCAGCCGGGCGAGGGTCGCGGTGGCCTGCTGGAGCTCGTCGTCGGCGCCGGTCACCAGCGACATGGCGAAGGTCGTGGTCGAGAACGAGGCGCTGGCCACCGCCTCCTCGGCGAGCGCCTTGTCCCGCAGCAGCGGCGTCGGAGCGCCCAGCCCGGCACCCAGGGGCGTGAAGAAGAGCATCCGCTCCACCCCGGCCCGCTCGGCCGCCTCGACCAGCCGCCAGGTGGCGATCGAGCCGAGCTCCTGGAGCGTCGCGCGGGGCTGGTCGCCGGCGCCGGCGCCCAGGTGGATCACCGTCCGCACCCCGCGGACGGCGTTGCGCAGCGCCCGGTGGTCGGTCAGCTCGCCGAGCGATATCTGGACCCTCACCCGCTCGGCGCCGAGCCGCCGCGGATCCCTGACCAGGCAGCGCACGGGGGTGCCCTCCTCGGTGAGCCGGGGCAGCAGCGACGAGCCGATGAACCCGGTCGCGCCGGTGACCAGCAGCATCGCCGGAGCGTATCGCGGCCGACCGCGTTCCTCGCTACTCTTCGCCTCCGCGAACCACCCGAACCGAGGAACGAACCGAAGAGATGGCCTACGTAATCGCTGAGCCGTGCATCGGCACCAAGGACAACTCCTGCGTCGAGGTCTGCCCGGTGGACTGCATCCACCCGACCCAGGACGAGCCCGACTACGACAAGGTCGAGATGCTCTACATCGATCCCGAAGAGTGCATCGACTGCGACGCCTGCGTCGAGGCCTGCCCGGTGGACGCCTGCTTCGCCGAGGACCAGCTCCCCGACGAGTGGCAGAAGTACGCGCAGATCAACGCCGAGTACTACGCCGCCGGCAACAACTCCTGAGCTGAAGCGCCGCGCCGCGGCCTAGGCCATCGGCAGCTGCATACCTACCGGCTCGGGCCCGTCGCCGGGCCCTTCGGAGGCCGGGCCGGCCTGGACCATCGGCAGCTCGTCGGGGAAGATCGCCAGCAGGCCGCGCGCGACCTGCCGGATCGCCTGGGCGGCCGGGTCGTCGGGGTTGGAGGCGACCAGCGGCACGCCGGCGTCGGACTGCTCGCGCAGCGGCATGGTCAGCGGGACCTTGCCCAGGAGCGGCACGTCGAGCTCGTCGGCCAGCTCCTGGCCTCCGCCCTCGCCGAAGATCGGGTAGCGCTGGCCGTCCGGAGTGACGAAGCCGGCCATGTTCTCGACCACGCCAGCTACCCCGAGCCCGACCTTGCCGGCCATCTCGGCCGAGCGGCGCGCCACCTTCTGCGCCGTGGGCTGGGGCGTGGTGACGATCACGAACTGGGCCTGGGGCAGCAGCTGGGCGAGGGTCATGGAGACGTCGCCGGTGCCGGGCGGGAGGTCGACGAGCAGGAAGTCCAGCGCTCCCCACTCGACGTCCTCGAGGAACTGGGTGAGCGCCTTGTGGAGCATCGGGCCGCGCCAGACCACGGCGGCGTCCTCCTCCACGAAGAAGCCGATCGACATCACCTTCACGCCGCCGGCCTCCAGCGGGACGATCTTGCGCTGGGCGGAGACCGGCGGGCGCCCGGTCACGCCGAACATGCGGGGGATCGAGTAGCCCCAGACGTCGGCGTCCAGCACGCCGACGCTCTTGCCCTCGGCGGCGAGCGCCGCGGCGACGTTGGCGGTCACCGATGACTTGCCCACTCCGCCCTTGCCCGAGCCGATGCAGACCACGTTGGCCACCTGGGCCAGGGCGCCCTCCGGGAGGTGGCCCAGGCCGAGCCGGCGCTGGAGCTCGCCCTTCTCCTGGTCGCTGAGGACGTCGAAGTCGACGGTCACCGAGCTCACCCCGTCCAGGGCGCCGGCGGCCGCGGCCACCGACTCCTCGAAGTGGCTCTTGATCGGGCAGCCCGGGGTGGTCAGCGAGACGGTCACCGCCACGGCGCCGTCCTCGCCGATCTCGATCGAGCGGACCATCCCCAGCTCGACGATCGAACGCCGCAGCTCGGGGTCGATAACCGCCTCGAGGGAGCTCATGATCTCTTCGCGCGTGGCCATGGGTCCCATTGTGGCAAAGCGGCCCCCGACCGCCGTGGCGACGGGCCCCGGAACGGCGACG
>CAIKSH010000257.1 GCA_903830015.1 uncultured Solirubrobacterales bacterium
CGAGCAGCTCGTCGGTCTCGCCGCCGGCCGTCAGGTGATCTGTATCACCCACCTCCCTCAGGTGGCCTCGCTGGCCGCCCGCCACTTCTCGATCGAGAAGATCGGAGACGGTGACGCGACCCGGACAAAGGTGCGAGAGCTGGCCGAGCCGGAGGTGGTCGACGAACTCGTCCGGATGCTCGGGGCCGAACGCGGCGACCCGGCGGCCGCCGAACACGCCCGGCGCCTTCGCAACGCGGCGCTCCCTCCGGAGGCAGACGCCGCCTAGACTCGGGCGGCCATGGCCGCCACCACCGCTACAGCCGCTGCTCGCCTTCCGGTACGCGGACCGGTACGCAGCGGCCGGCGGACCAAGCACCTCGTGAAGAGGCTGCAGCCGGGGGAGGTCGCGCTGATCGACCACGCCGACCTGGACCGGGTCTCGGCCGAGGACCTGATCGGGGCCGGCGCGGCGGCGGTCCTCAACTGTCGTCCCTCCTCTTCGGCCGACTACCCCAATATGGGCCCCGAGCTGCTCGCCGACGCGGGAATTCCCCTCGTCGACCTCCCCGACGACTCCCTCTTTGACTCCTGTCGTGACGGCGACGGACTGGAGGTTCGCGGCGGCGAGGTGTGGCGGGGGAGCGAGCTGCTCGTCACCGGGGAGCTGCTCGACCCGGCGGTCATCCGACGGGAGACCGACCGGCGTCGGCGCGAGATCGGAGGCGCCCTGGAGGCCTTCGCCCGCAACACGGTGGAGCACATGGTCGAAGAGCAGGACCTGCTCTCCGGCCGGATCGATCTTCCGCCGCTGCGCACCGACTTCCGCGACCGCCCGGCCCTGATCGTCGTGCGCGGAGTCAGCCACCAGGCCGACCTGCAGGCCCTGCGCAGCTATATACGCGACCAGGACCCGGTGATCGTCGCCGTCGACGGCGGGGCTGACGCGGTACTGGACGCCGGTTACGCGGTCGACATGCTGGTGGGCGATATGGACTCGGCTTCCGAACGGGCCCTCACCAGCGGGGCCGAGCTCGTCGTTCACGCCTACAGCGACGGCGAGGCGCCGGGAAGCGGGCTGCTCGAGCAGCTCGGCCTCGATTACGTGCTGATGCCGGCACCCGGCACCAGCCAGGACGTGGCCATGCTGATCGCCGCCGAGAGGGGTGCATCGCTGATTGTCGCGGTGGGATCCCAGTTCAACCTCGTCGAGTTCCTCGACAAGCGGCGCCAGGGAATGTCCTCCACGTTCCTGACCCGGCTGCGCCTGGGCGAGCGTATCGTTGACGCCAAGGGTGTCAGCAAGCTCTACCGGCCGAGCCCGACCCTCGCACCGATTCTCGCCGTCCTCGCGGTCGGGGTCCTGGCCTTCGCCGCGGTGGTCGTCGCGACGCCGGCACTGCGCGGTGTCGCCGAGCTGCTTTGGGTGAAGCTGAAGCTGCTGCTGGGCGGGAGTATCTAGGGTCGCCGCCGGTGTTCGACCTGCGCTATCACGCGGCCTCGCTGGTCGCCGTCCTCGTCGCCCTGGTTCTCGGCCTGCTGCTGGGGGTTGCCATCGGCGACTCGGGCCTCGTCTCCTCGGCCGAGAAGAGGGTCCGGGAGAGCCTGCGCCAGGACGTTCGCAACGCGGAGATCACCTCCGACCGCCTGCAGAAGCAGCTCCAGGCCGATCGCCGCTACGCCCGGGCTTCCTATCCGCTGCTCGTGGCCGGGCGGCTGCGCAACGTCGACGTCGGGCTGGTTTTCCTCGGGCCGGTGAGCGAGTCGACGACCGCCCAGGTCCGGTCGGCGATCCAGGGAAGCGGCGGCCGCCTGACCGGCATCCTCGCCCTGCGCGTCCCGCCCGACCTCGGAGAGATATCCCAGGCGGCGCCGGGGCGCTTTCAGCGGATCGAGTCGAATCCGGGCCTGCTCTCGCCGTTCGGGCGTCGCATCGGCGACCAGCTCATCTTCGGAGGCACCCTCCTGCGCCGGGAAGCTGCAGCGGTGTTCGCCGACCGGGCCGGCGTGGTCGGGCGCTACGACGCAGTGGTGATCGCCCGCCGTCCCCAGGATCTCTCGGGCGACGCGGCGAGCAATACCACGCGGCTGGAGAACGCAATCGTCGGCGGTGTCGTGGCCACCGGCGCCCCGGCGGCCGGCGTCGAACCGTCCGGGACCGACCCCTCGCAGGTGGAGTGGTACCGGACCCGCGGCCTCTCGAGCGTTGACAACGTCAATACGACGGCGGGCAAGGCAGCGCTGGTCTTCGCGCTGGCCGGGGCCCGGGGGAGCTTCGGCACCGGCCCGCAGGCCGGAAGCCTCCTTCCGGGGCCCGAAGCCCTCAGCCGCTAGCCGGGTCGCTCTCGCCAGCGCTGAAGTCGAGCGCCGCCGAGTTGATGCACCAGCGCTGGCCGCTTGCCCCCGGCCCGTCGTCGAAGACGTGCCCCAGGTGGCCCCCGCAGGCCGAGCAGACCACCTCGGTGCGCACCATCCCGTGCGAGCTGTCGGGCTTGAGGGCCACCGCTTCGGCCACCACCGGGTCGGTAAAGCTCGGCCAGCCGGTTCCGGAGTCGAACTTGGCCTGCGAGGAGAAGAGGCTCGCGCCGCAGCCCCGGCAGTGGTACATGCCGTCGTCCTTGAGGTCCACGTACTCGCCGCTGAACGGCGGCTCGGTGGCCGCCTCGCGCAGGATCGCGTAGGCGTTGGGATCGAGCTCCTGCCTCCACTGCTCGTCGCTCTTGCTGGCCGGCTGCTCTTCGCTCATGGTGCTCCAGTCGTCGGTGGCCACTGAAATGTAGGCAATCGCGCTGTCGCGCCTGTCCGCGGCCGCCGCTAGGTTCACGCAGTGCAGGCTCTGCCCCTCGCGATCGCCACCCTCGCGGCCGTTGCGCTCGCCGGGCCGGTCGTCCGGTTTCTGGACGCCGGGGGACACCTGCGACAGAACTACCGGGGCGCGCAGCTGCCCTGTCCGCTGGGGCTGCTGATCGTCGCTGCCGCGGTCTTCGCGCTCGTTCCACTCGCCCTGCTGGAAGGGCTCTTCGATCTCGAGGCCCTGGACGTCGCCGGCTCCGCGCTGGTCCTTGGCGTCGCGCTGCTCGGCTTGGCCGACGACGCCTACGCCGGGGAGTCCCGGGGATGGCGGGGCCACGCACGGGCGGTCGCGGGGGGCGGGTTTTCGACGGGGCTCCTCAAGGCGGCCGGAACGCTCGGCCTGGCGCTGGCCTGGTCGGCGCTGACCCAGCCGGACGTCGCCCGGTTCCTGCTGGCTGCGCTCGTCCTAGTGCTCACCACCAACATCTTCAACCTCCTCGACCTGCGGCCCGGCCGTTCGGTGAAGGTCTTCGTCGTCCTCGCCGTCCTGTGCAGCCTGGTGGCCCTCGACACGGCACCGCTCTTCGAGCTCGGCCTGTGGGCCGGGCCGATTGTCGTCGCCGGGATTCTCGACCTGCGCGAGCGGGGAATGCTGGGTGACACCGGCTCCAACGTCGTCGGCGTGGTCGCGGGGCTATGGCTCGTCCTGACCCTCGACACCACCGGGCTGGCCATTGCCGCCGGTCTGCTCGTTGTAATAACGATCTACGGGGAGCTGCGCTCGATCAACTCACTCATCGAAGGCACTCCCGGGCTTCGTCACCTAGACTCGATAGGGAGAGTAAGAACCAGTGCCTGATCGCCAGCGTCATCCCCGCCACATCTTCATCACCGGGGGAGTGGTCTCCTCGCTGGGCAAGGGAATCGCCGCCGCCTCCATAGGGCGCCTGCTGGTGAGCCGCGGCCTTACCGTCGGCATCCAGAAGTTCGACCCGTACATCAACGTCGACCCCGGGACGATGTCGCCCTACCAGCACGGCGAGGTCTTCGTCACCGAGGACGGAGCCGAGACCGACCTCGACCTGGGCCATTACGAGCGCTACACCGACGCCAATACCTCCCGGGCCTCGAACGTGACCGCCGGCGGTATCTACGACTCGGTGATCCGGCGCGAGCGCCGCGGCGACTACCTCGGCGCCACCGTCCAGGTGGTTCCCCACATCACCGACGAGATCAAGAACCGGGTTCGGGTGATGGCGGAGACCAGCGCGGTCGACGTGGTGATCACCGAGATCGGGGGCACCGTGGGCGACATCGAATCGCTGCCTTTCCTGGAGGCCATCCGGCAGTTCCCGGTCGACGCCGGCCGGCGCAACTGCATGTTCATCCACCTCACGCTGGTGCCGTTCATCGGCCACGCCGGGGAGCTCAAGACCAAGCCGACCCAGCACTCGGTCAACGAGCTGCGCCGCATCGGCATCCAGCCCGACATGCTGCTCTGCCGCAGCGAGGCCGAGCTCTCCGAGGAGATCCGCCGGAAGATCGCCCTCTTCGCCTCGCTGCCGGTCGACGCGGTGATCTCGGCCAAGGACGTGGGGGACATCTACGAGGTACCGCTCTGGTACCGGGACCAGGGAGTCGACGACTTCATCTGCGAGACCCTCGGAATTGAGGCACCGCCGGCCGACCTCGCCGAGTGGGAGCACGTCGTCGAGCGCTCGGCGGTCGCCGACCGGCCGGTTCGCATAGCGCTGGTCGGCAAGTACGTCGAGCTCGAGGACGCTTACAAGTCGGTCTCCGAGGCGCTGCGCCACAGCGGCGCCCATGCCGGGGCCACGGTGGAGATCGACTGGGTGGACTCCGAGGAGCTCTCCGACGATCAAAGCGCCGCCCAGAGACTGGCCGGCGCCGACGGAATCCTTGTTCCGGGAGGCTTTGGGGGTCGCGGGATCGAGGGGAAGATCCGGGCCGTGCAGGTGGCGCGCGAGCGTCAGGTCCCGTACCTGGGCATCTGCCTGGGAATGCAGATGGCCGTATGTGAATTTGCCCGCCACGTGGCCGGCATGGAGGGCGCCAACTCGA
This sequence comes from uncultured Solirubrobacterales bacterium, assembly GCA_903830015.1. GTDB lineage: Bacteria > Actinomycetota > Thermoleophilia > Solirubrobacterales > Solirubrobacteraceae > F1-60-MAGs163. The sequence goes on from CAIKSH010000257.1 coordinate 4,855, forward strand.
CCGAGTTCGATATCGAGACCGAGTGGCCGGTGATCGACCTCCTGCCCGAGCAGAAGGAGGTCTCCGACCTCGGAGGAACGATGAGGCTCGGCG
>CAIKSH010000258.1 GCA_903830015.1 uncultured Solirubrobacterales bacterium
AGGCGTGCGATGAGGCTGAAGCTTGGGCAGAAGCTCTCGACGCTCGTGGGCTCGAGCAACCCTTCTTACACCGGCTGACCTGACCGACCTGGCAGTGCGGGGGCGCGGCGCCGGTCGCGTCCCCGCCGCCTACCCGTCGCGCAGCGAGGCGCGGCGGAGCTTGCCGGTGGTCGTCTTGGGGAGCTCGTCGGCGAATTCGACGATCCGCGGGTACTTGTAGGGAGCGGTGACCGCCTTGACGTGCTCCTGGAGCTGGGCGGCCAGGGCGTCGGAGGGCTCGAAGCCTTCGCGAAGCACCAGGACCGCCCTCACCACCTGGCCCCGCTCCTCGTCCGGAGCGCCGACGGCCGCGGCCTCGGCCACCGCTTCGTGGGCCAGGAGGGCCGACTCCACCTCCACCGGCCCGATCCGGTAGCCGGCCGAGATGATGATGTCGTCCTCGCGGGCCTCGAAGTAGAGGTAGCCGTCGCCGTCCTCGCGGACGCGGTCCCCCGAACGCCACTCGCCGCCCTCGCGGCGGTCGGTGACCTCCCAGCTGCCGGCGCCGTCGTGGCTAACGCCCTCGCCGATGTAGCCGAGGAAGAAGGTGGGGTCGCTCAGAGGGTCCAGGCAGAGCTCTCCCTCGTCCACGCGCAGGCGCACGCCCGGCAGGGGCTTTCCCATCGCTCCCGGCGGCGGCACCGACCCCGGCGGGTGGGCGACGGTGTGGCCGGTCTCGGTCTGCCCGTAGCCGTCGCGGATCCAAAGGCCGGTCGCCGCGTGGAAATCCTCGAGGACCTCCGGGTTGAGCGCCTCGCCGGCGGCCACCGCTGAGCGCAGCCCCTCGACCGGGCGCGGCCGGGCGCGCTTGACCAGCACCCGGTATTCGGTCGGCGCCATGCAGAGCACGTTGACCGGTTCGCGGTCGAGCAGCTCGAGGCGCTCCTCGGGATCGAAACGGCCGTCGTGGATCATCGCCGTCGCCCCCAGGGTCCACGGGGCCATGTAGACGTTCCGGGCCGACTTGCTCCAGCCCGGGGCCGCGGTGCACCAGACCAGGTCCCCGGGACGGGCGTCCAGCCAGTCGCCCGCCTGCAGCCGCTGGCCGGCGACGTAGCGCTGGCCGTGCACCACCGCCTTGGGCTCGCCGGTGGTGCCGCTGGTGAACATGACGAAGGCCGGGTCGAGCGCATCCAGCTCGACCGGCTCGGGCCCCTCGAGCTCCCAGATTGCCTCGTCGGGGACCCAGATGACCGGGCACGGGGGCGAGGAGGCTTCGATCTGTTCACGGTTTCGCTCGTCGGCGACGATCGCCGATGGCTGCACCTGCCGGTAGCGCAGCTCGAGGTCGGCGGCCCGCAGCTGCTCGGAGACCGCCAGGGCCACGAAGCCAGAGCGCAGGCAGCCGGTCATCGTCCAGACCCACTCGGGCCGGGAGCCGATCATCGTCATGACCACCCCGCCGCGGGGCACCCCGGCCGCGGTGAGCGCCGTGCTTATCGCGGCCGAGCGCCGGTCGCATTCGTCGCGGGACCACTCGGCCCGCTCGCCTCCGGGGGAGATCGAGACGAGCGCCGGCCGGTCGCCGGGCAGCTCCCGCAGGACGTCGGTGACGAAGTTCACGGCGCCCTAGAGCGCGGTGGCCACGAGGACGATCGCCAGGGAGTCGATGAGGATCAGGCCCTGGAGGAGCCGGTTGGAGCCCTTGGTGACGAAGACGTGGATGGCGACGAGGATGATCGCCACCAGGACGAGCGTCATCTTCACGTTGAGCCACGTCTCCCGCCAGAGGTCCTGGTTGGAGGCCATCGCCGCGCCGGTCACCAGGGCGATGCCCAGGGCGATCAGCGATCCCCAGCCAAAGCGCCGGGCGATCGGCTGCATCCAGGCGTGGGCCGGGCTGTCGATGCCCCCCTGGGCCCGGAAGACCGGCACCACCGCGGCCCCCAGAAAGAGCTGGCCGCCGACGAAGAACGCCATGGCCAGCAGGTGGATCCAGAGGACTACGTCCCAGCCGTCAATGCCCATGGCCTGATTCTCGCACGCCGGAGCAGGATTTGGTGGTCCCCAATCTGCCCCAACCCGTATCCTGAAGGCCTACTTCAACCCCAGTGAGGTGCAACGACATGGCCATTGCCGTCCCTTTTGAAGAGCAGACCGAGGAGCAGAAGGCGATCTGCGAGATGGTTCGTCAGTTCGCCGACGAGCAGATCCTGCCCAACGCCGAGCACTTCGACCACGAGGACGAGTTCCCGGAGGA
>CAIKSH010000259.1 GCA_903830015.1 uncultured Solirubrobacterales bacterium
CGAGTTCGCCATGGGCTCCTCCAACGAGAACTCCGCCTACGGGCCGGTCGCCAACCCGTGGGACATCACCCGCGTGCCGGGCGGCAGCTCCGGCGGCAGCGCCGCCGCGGTGGCCTCCGGCTCGGCCCTGTGGGCGCTGGGGACCGACACCGGCGGTTCGATCCGCCAGCCGGCCGCGCTCTGCGGGATCGTCGGCCTCAAGCCCACCTACGGGTCGATCTCCCGCTACGGGATGATCGCCTTCGCCTCCTCGCTCGACCAGGCCGGGCCGCTGACCCGCGACGTGCGCGACGCGGCGCTCTGCCTGCGCCACATGGCCGGCCGCGACAGCGCCGACGCCACCTCGGTCGGCCTGCCCGAACCGGTCGAGCTGCCAACCTCCGAGAGCCTGGAGGGAATCCGGCTCGCCGTGCCGCAGGAGTTCACCGGCGGCGAAGGGATGGAGCCCGGCGTGCTCGAGGTCTTCGAGGCCTCGCTGGAGCGCGCCCGGGAGCTCGGCGCCACCGTCGAGAGCTGCTCGCTGCCCACCGCGCCCTACGCGCTGAGCGCCTACTACGTGCTCGCCCCGGCCGAGGCCTCCTCCAACCTGGCACGCTACGACGGCGTGCGGTACGGCATGCGCGTCGAGGAGGACGAGCTGGTCCCGATGTACACGCACACCCGCCACGACGGCTTCGGGCCCGAGGTGCGCCGGCGGATCCTGATCGGCACCTACGCCCTGTCCAGCGGCTACTACGACGCCTACTACGGCCGGGCCCAGCGGGTGCGCACGCTGGTGGCCCGCGAGCTCGACGAGGTCTTCGCCCAGGCCGACTTCATCGTCACCCCGACCAGCCCCAACGTCGCCTTCGAGCTGGGCGCCAAGACCGGTGACCCGCTGGCCATGTACCTCAACGACCTGTTCACCGTCCCGTTCTCGCTGGCCGGCGTGCCGGCGATCTCGATTCCCGCCGGGCTGAGCGAGGGGCTGCCGGTGGGGCTGCAGCTCGCCGGGCCGGCGTTCAGCGAGAACCGCGTCCTCGAGGCCGCCCACGCGCTCGAGAAGGCGATTGCCTTCGACGCCTCGCCGGCCCGGAAGGTGGCCTGATGGCCGAGCTCGAGCCGGTGATCGGGCTGGAGATCCACGTCCAGCTGCGCACGCAGACCAAGATGTTCTGCGGCTGTCCGACCGGATTCGGCGAGCCGCCCAACACGCTCACCTGCCCGGTCTGCCTGGGGCTTCCCGGAGCGCTGCCGGTGGCCAACGCCGAGGCGATCCACTACGGGCTGATGATCGGCATGGCACTGGGCTCCGAGCTGGCCCCGCGCTCGGTCTTCCACCGCAAGAACTACTTCTACCCCGACCTGGCCAAGGGCTACCAGATCAGCCAGTACGACCAGCCGCTCTGCCGCGGCGGGCAGCTGGGGGAGGTCGAGATCCACCGCGTCCACCTCGAGGACGACGCGGCCAAGCTCAACCACGCCGGCTCCAGCGGCCGCATCCACGGCGCCGACGCCTCGGTGGTCGACTTCAACCGCGGCGGCACGCCGCTGGCCGAGATCGTCACCGAGCCCTCGCTGCGCTCGGCCCGCCAGGCCGCCGAGTGGCTGCGGCTGCTGCGCACCACGCTGCGCCAGCTCGGCGTCAGCGACGTGAACATGGAGGAGGGATCTCTGCGCTGCGACGCCAACATCTCGCTGCGCCCGGCCGGCAGCGACGAGCTGGGCACCAAGACCGAGCTCAAGAACATGAACTCCTTCCGGTTCATCGAGCGGGGAATCGACGCCGAGATCGCCCGCCAGAGCGGGCTGATCGAGGCCGGCGAGGCGGTCGCCCAGGAGACCCTCCACTTCGACCCGCGTAGCGGCTCGCTGACCTCCCTGCGCTCCAAGGAGGAGGCCCACGACTACCGCTACTTCCCCGAGCCCGACCTGGCGCCGGTGGTGATCACCAACGCCATGCTCGAGCGCGCCCGTCAGGCGCTGCCCGAACTGCCCCTGGAGCGCGAGGAGCGGCTGCTCGGGCTAGGGGTGAGCGCCGAGAGCGCCCGCCTGCTCTCCTGGCACGGCGAGACCGGAGCCTTCTTCGACGAGGCGCTCGCCGCCGACGCCGGCGCCCCGCCCCAGGCGCTGGCCAACTGGACGGCCGAGCTGGCCGGGCGCCTGGACGGCGAGGACCCGGGCGCCTCGAAGGTCACCCCGGCCGCCCTGGCCTCGCTGGCCGCGATGGTCGAGGAGGGAAAGGTCACGCAGGGAGCCGGCCGGCAGGTGCTCGACCGGCTGGTCGCCGAGGGGGGAGACCCGGCCCAGGTGGTGGCCGACGAGGATCTCGAGGCGGTCGGCGGCGCCGACGAGCTGGCCCCGATCGTCCGGGCCGCCCTGGAGGCCAACCCCGACGTCGCCGAGAAGCTCAAGGGCGGGGACATGAAGCCGATCGGGGTGATCGTCGGCCACGTGATGAAGGAGACCCGCGGCCGCGCCGACGGTGGCGAGGTCACCGCGCTGGTGCGCAGCGAGCTCGGGCTCGGCTGAGCCGGCGCCCGGCCCTGCACCGCGGCGCCTAGACTCGGCCCATGGCCGGCACCGGCTACGTCTTCATCGCCCTCTGCTTCGCCCTGGCCGGCGGGATCGTCGGGAAGATCAAGGGCAACTCGTTCTGGCTCTGGTTCCTGATCAGCGGCGCGGTGCCGATATTCGGGCTGCTGGCGGCGATCTTCATCCGCAGCGAGAAGCTCGAGGACCGGATGGAGTGCCCGACCTGCGGGAAGGTCGTTCCGGTTACCAACACGATCTGCACGACCTGCGGCACCGAGCTCTACCTGCCGCCCGACGACGAGCTGATCCCGCCGGAGGCCCTGACGCCGGCGCGTCGAAAGGGTTAGGGAGCGGCTTCCGGCCACGCCGTTGCACCGGCCCGGAAGCCCGAAAATCACTGTTAGACTCGGCGTTTCGGCGGTCCCTGGGGGTCGCCGTAAAGCCCGTACCACCAACCCGGAAGGAGGCCGAAGAAGATGCGAGCCGTCGACGCGCTCATGAAATGCCTGAAGGCAGAGGACGTCGAGGTCGTATTCGGCTACCCGGGCGGCGCCAACCTGCCGACCTACGACGCGCTGGCCAGCGGCGGCACGCGCCACATCCTCGTGCGCCACGAGGCCGGCGGCGGCCACGCCGCCGAGGGCTACGCCAAGGCCACCGGAAAGACCGGCGTCTGCTTCGGAACCTCGGGCCCCGGCGCCACCAACCTCGTCACCACGATCGTCGACGCGATGATGGATTCGGTTCCCGTGGTCTTCATCACCGGCCAGGTGCGCACCGACCTGATCGGGACCGACGGCTTCCAGGAGGCCGACACGCTCGGAATCACCATCCCGGCGGTCAAGCACTCGTTCATGGTCACCGACGCGACCGGCCTGCCGGCGCGGATCCACGAGGCCTTCCACCTCGCCGGCAGCGGCCGGCCGGGGCCGGTGGTCGTGGACATCCCGGTCGACGTCTCCCGCGAGGAGATCGACTACGAGCCGGTCACCGAGCTCAACCTCCCCGGCTACCAGCCGGTCACCGAAGGCAACGCCAAGCAGATCCGCCAGGCGGCCAAGGCACTGGCCAGCGCCAAGCGGCCGGTGCTCTACGTCGGCGGCGGCGTGATCAACGGCAACGCCTCCCAGGAGCTGCGCGACCTGGCGGCCAGCGACCGCTTCCCGGTCACCTGCACGCTGATGGCCCTCGGCGCCTACCCGGGCACCGGCGACCAGTGGCTGGGCATGCTTGGCATGCACGGCACGCGCGCGGCCAACTACGCGATGGACGAGGCCGACCTGATCTGTGCGATCGGCGCCCGCTTCGACGACCGGATCACCGGCAAGCTCGACGAGTTCGCCCCCAACGCCAAGTTCATCCACATCGACATCGACCCGGCCGAGATCTCCAAGAACGTGCCGGCTCACATCCCCATCGTGGGGGACGTCAAGTCGATCCTGCCCGCGCTGACCAAGGAGTACCGCGCGCTCGATGCCGACACCACGCGGCTCGACCCGTGGCTGGAGAAGATCGAGGGCTGGAAGGAGAAGTACCCGCTCTCCTACGAGGACAGCTCCGACAACGAGATCAAGCCCCAGTACATGATCGAGGCCCTCTACGAGGCCACCGGCGGCGAGGCGATCGTCACCTCCGACGTCGGCCAGCACCAGATGTGGGTCGCGCAGTACTACCACTTCCCCGAACCGCGCCGGTGGATCAACTCCGGCGGCCTGGGGACGATGGGCTTCGGCCTGCCGGCGGCGATCGGAGCCAAGGTCGGCTGTCCGGACCAGCAGGTGGTCTGCGTCACCGGCGATGGCTCGATCCAGATGAACGTCCAGGAGCTCGCGACCTGCGTGACCGAGGACATCGACGTGAAGATCTTCATCATGAACAATGGCTCGCTGGGCATGGTCCGCCAGTGGCAGGAGCTCTTCTGGGACGAGAACTACTCCCACGTGCACTTCAGCGAGTCGCCGGACTTCGTCAAGCTCGCCGAGGCCTACGGGATGAAGGCCTTCCGGATGACCGACAAGACCACGCTGGTCGACGAGATGAAGGCCGCGCTGGAGACCCCCGGGCCGGTGCTCTGCGACGTGCGCGTCACCCCCGAGGAAAACGTCTACCCGATGATCGCCCCCGGCATGCCGGCGCGCGAGATGGTGGGCTGAGCTCCATGGCCGAATCCTCAGAACAGCTGATCAGCCTCGAGGAGCTCGAGGCGAGTACCGGGGTGCGGACCGGGCGCAAGCACACGCTCTCGATCCTGGTCGAGAACAAGCCTGGCGTCCTTACCCGGATCGCCGGCCTCTTCGCGCGCCGCGGCTTCAACATCGACACGCTCTCGGTCGGCCCGACCGACGACGACCGCTTCTCGCGGATCACCCTCACCGTCGACGGTGCCGTCCACCCGATCGACCAGGTGACCAAGCAGCTCCACAAGCTGGTCAACGTCCTCAAGATCCGCGACCTCGAGCCCGAGGAGAGCGTCTCCCGGGAGCTGGCCCTGTTCAAGGTCTCGGTGGACGGGAGCCAGCGCGGCGAGGCGATGCAGATCTGCAGCATCTTCCG
>CAIKSH010000260.1 GCA_903830015.1 uncultured Solirubrobacterales bacterium
CTTTACCGAGCCGCCGTAGAGGATCCGCACCGCTTCGGCCGCCCCCGCGTCCAGCCGGGCCAGCTCGGCCCGGATCAGCGCGCAGGCTCCCTGGGCGTGGTCAGGAGTGGCGACCTCGCCGGTCCCGATCGCCCAGATCGGCTCGTAGGCCACGACGATCCGGGCCAGGTGGGCCGGGTCCAGGGCGGCCAGGGCGCCCTCGAGCTGGGAGACCAGGCGCTCCTCGGTTCGGCCGGCGGCGTGCTCTTCGGCGGTCTCCCCCACGCAGAGGATCGGGGTCAGGCCCGCCTCGAGGGCGGCCGGCACCTTTTCGGCCAGGGCGGCGTCGGTCTCGCCGAAGTACTCGCGCCGCTCGGAGTGGCCGAGCACCACGCCCTGCACGTCGATCTCGACCAGCATCGCTGCGCTCACCTCGCCGGTGAAGGCGCCCTCGGGAGCCTGGTGCATGTTCTGGGCGTAGACCTCCACCCGCGAGCCCCGGGTCGAGTCGACCATCGCCTGCAGGTCGGTGAACGGGACGCAGATCGCCACCTCGACCCCGTCGACGCTCGAGATCTGCGGAAGCAGGCCGGAGATGAACATCTCGGCGTCGGCCACCGTCTTGTGCATCTTCCAGTTGCCGGCGATCAGCGGCGTTCTCACGAGAGGGCCTCCACTCCGGGAAGCGTTGCACCTTCGAGCAGTTCGAGCGTTGCCCCGCCGCCGGTGGAGAGGTGGTCGACCCGGTCGGCCAGGCCGAAACGGGCCAGCGCGGCGGCGCTGTCGCCGCCGCCGACCACCGTCGTTCCCGGGCACTCGGCGACCGCTTCGGCCACCGCCCGGGTGCCGGCGGCAAACGGCTCCATCTCGAAGGCCCCCATCGGCCCGTTCCACAGGACGCTGCCGGCTCCGGCGATCGCCGCCGCGTAGGCGCCGGCGGTGGCCGGGCCGATGTCGAGCCCCATCCAGCCGTCGGGCACGTCAACCGACTCGAGGACGCGGTGCGGGGCGTCGGCGTCGAAGGCCTCCCCGATCACCAGGTCGACCGGCAGTTCCAGCGTCGCCCGGGCCCCGCGGGCGTCGGCGAGCACACGGGCCGCCGGCTCGAGGTCCTCCTCGTGGCAGAGCGAGTCGCCGGTCGGGTGGCCCAGCGCGCGGAAGAACGGGAAGCACATCGCCCCGCCGACCAGGATCGTGTCCGCCTTGCCCAGGAGCTCGTCGAGGATCCCGATCTTGTCGGTCACCTTCGCGCCGCCGACGATCGCCACCAGCGGGCGCTCGGGCTCCCGGACGATCCCGGTGATCGTCTCCACCTCGCGCTGGAGAAGCAGCCCGGCAGCCGAGGGCTCCAGCGCCCCGGTCACCGCCGCGTTCGAGGCGTGGGCGCGGTGGGCGGCGCCGAAGGCGTCATCGACGTAGGCGTCGGCGAGCCTGGCGTAGGCCTCGGCGAGGGCGGGGTCGTTCCTCGTCTCGCCCTCCTCGAAGCGCACGTTCTCCAGGAGCAGGACCTCGCCGGGCTCCAGCGCCGCCGCAGCCTCCTCCACCGCGGGGCCGACCACGGCCGGCGCCAGCTTCACCGGCCAGCCGGTGAGCTCGGCCAGGCGCTCGGCCACCGGCCCCATCGAGAGGCCCGGGTCGACCCCCTCCGGCCGGCCCAGGTGCGAGGCGAGCACGAGCGAACAGCCGTCCTGGCGGAGCCGCTCGAGCGTCGGCAGCGCCGCCCGGATCCGCGCGTCGTCGGCGACGGCACCGTCCTGCAGCGGAACGTTGAAGTCGACCCGGACGAAGACCCGCCGGCCGGCGAGGTCGATGTCGTCGAGCGTTCGCAAGCCCCTAGAGGAGCTGCTGGACCACGTCGACGACGCGGTTGGAGTAGCCCCACTCGTTGTCGTACCAGCTGACGATCTTGACCATCGTGCCGTCGATCACCGAGGTGAGCTGGCCGTCGACGATCGAGCTGTGCGGGTCGGTGACGATGTCCGAGGAGACGATCGGGTCCTCGGTGTACTTGAGGATCCCCGTCATCGGCCCTTCGGCCGCCGCCTTGAGCGCCGCGTTGATCTCCTCGACGCTGGTCTCGCGCTCGGCCTCGAAGGTCAGGTCGACGACCGAGCCGGTGATCACCGGGGCGCGGACGGCGTAGCCGTGCAGCTTGCCCTCGAGCTCCGGGAGGACCAGCGAGACCGCCTTGGCGGCGCCGGTGCTCGTGGGCACCAGGTTCACCGCGGCGGCCCGCGCGCGGCGCAGGTCGCTGTGCGGGGCGTCCTGGAGGGCCTGGTCGCCGGTGTAGGCGTGGATGGTGGTCATCAGCCCGTGCTTGATCCCGACCGTGTCGTTGGCCACCTTGGCGATCGGTGCCAGGCAGTTGGTCGTGCAGGAGGCGTTGGAGATGACCTCGTCCTTCTCCTTGTCGTAGGTGTCGAAGTTGACGCCCAGCACGACGGTGATGTCCTCGCCGCTGGCCGGCGCGGAGATCAGCACCTTCTTCGCCCCGGCCTCCAGGTGCTTGGCCGCGTCGTCGCGCTTGGTGAACAGGCCGGTCGACTCGACAACCACCTCGGCGCCGATCTCGCCCCACGGCAGGTCGGCCGGGTCGCGCTCGGCGTAGACCTTGATCTCGTCGCCGTCGATGGCGATCCCGTCCCCGGTCACCTCGACCGTCCCGTCGTAGGGGCCGAGGATCGAGTCGTACTTGAAGAGGTGGGCGAGCGTCTCGGGGTCGGTGAGGTCGTTCACGGCCACGAAGTCGATGTCGGCGCCTGACTCCTTGGCGGCGCGGACGACGTTGCGCCCGATGCGGCCGAAGCCGTTGACTGCGACTTTCACTGCCATTCTGGGGGCTCCTGTGGTTGTCGGGACAGGTGCCGGGAGGCTATCGGGGCGCGTGCCGGCGCGCCCTGCGGTCAGTCGTTGAAGCCGGCGTCCCGGTGGTGGACATCGAGGACGATGTCGTCACGGTCGGCGTAGCGGGCCGCGAGCTCCTCGACCACGGCCACCGAGCGGTGGCGCCCGCCGGTGCAGCCGACGGCCACCGTCAGGTGCGACTTGCCCTCGGCCACGTACTGGGGAAGCAGGAAGTCGAGCAGCGGCACCAGCCGCCCGTAGAGCTCCTCGAGCCGGCCGTCGCGCCCGACGTAGGCCAGCACCTCCGGGTCGCGCCCGGTGAGCGGCTTGAGCTCCGGCACGTAGTGGGGGTTGGGCAGGAAGCGCACGTCGAAGAGCAGGTCGGCGTCACGGGCCGGGCCGTTCTTGAAGCCGAAGCTCTCCAGCGAGACCGCCAGCTTGGCCGTGGTCGCCCGCGGGAGCATCTCGTCGGCGAGCTTGGCCCGCAGCTCGTGTGCCTTGAGCCCGGTCGAGTCGACGATCAGGTCGGCGCGCGTACGGAGCGGCTCGACCAGCTCGCGCTCGATGGCGATCCCCTCGGGAACGCTGCCGTTCGGGCTCATCGGATGGCGCCGGCGCGTCTCCTGGTAGCGGGTCATGATCTCCTGCTCCTCGGCGTCGAGGAAGAGCACCCGGAAGGAGATGCCGGCCCCGGCCAGCTCGTCGAGGACCGCGTTCATCTGCGGGAAGTATTCGCCGCCGCGGGCGTCGGAGACCACCGCGGCTCGCCGGACCTTCGAGCCTTCGTGGAGGAAGAGCTCGACCAGCCCCGAGATCATCTCCGGGGGCAGGTTGTCGACGCAGAAGTAGCCGGCGTCCTCGAAGACATCCATCGCCGTCGACTTGCCGGCACCGGAGACCCCGGTGATCACGACGAGGTCCTCGAGCGGTGCCTCCGCGGCGCCGCTTGCCGGTTCCTGCTCCTGGGCCGTGCTCATCGCTACCACCAGTATGGCCGCCGCGGGGACGGCGCCCGCAAGGCGCCGCTCAGCCGTCCGGCGGGCGCAGGTGGCCGTGGAGCTCCCGCGCCACCTTCTGGGGCAGCCCGGGTACGCCCTCCAGCTCCTCCCGGCTGGCCGCCAGCACCGCCTCCGGGGTACCGAAGTGGGCGATCAGCGCCTTGCGCCGGGCCGGGCCTACCCCGGGCAGGCCGTCGAGCGCCGAGGCGGTCATCGCCTTGTC
>CAIKSH010000261.1 GCA_903830015.1 uncultured Solirubrobacterales bacterium
GATCCACCTGGACGACGTCTACTGGACCGCCCAGGGGCGCAGCTCGATCGACGCCGTGCTGATGGCCGCCATCTTCATGGGCCTGGTCGTCCTGGGCACCAGTCCCTTCGGCCTCGAGGGTGGCGAGCCGAGTGGGCTGGCCGTCGCCTACGCGGCCATCGCCCTGGCCCTGGCCTTTGCCTGCTTCTTCAAGGGGCGGATCTTCCTCGGGCTGCTCGCCCTCTTCATCCCCCTCTTCGGGCTGGTCGGCCTCTTCCGGCTGGCCCGCCCCTCGTCGCCGTGGTCCCGGCGTTTCTACGTGGGCAGCCACGAGGAAAAGTACGAGCGCGCCCGCCACCGCTTCGGTCCCGGAACGCTCGGCACGCGCGCGCGGACCGGCTTCTTCAACCTCATCGGCGGGCGCCCCGACGGCGACGCCGACACCGCTCCGGGCACGCCCGACCCGGGCTGACCCAGGGCTAGAATCAGGGGCAGGAGGGAAGGCGAAAAAGCCCTCCCGGGAAGGTCTGGACGGAAAGGTGCATTCCGTCCGGGGCAGGTGGGAGGTTCCTGCGTCCGCGCCGCAGTTTTTCGCACCCGCGAAAGCCGCGCGAGCCACGCGAAGGCAGGAGAGAGGAAAGCCGAAAAATGGAAACCACCCCGAAGACCCACACCACCGAAACCGACGCCATCCAGGCCGGCCACGCGCTCACCGTCGAGCGCCGCTTCACGCAGCCGGGCACCGAGGTATGGGACACCGTCGACTGGGAGATCCGCGACGCGCGGATCGGCCACGGCGACAACGTCGCTTTCGAGCAGACCGGAGTCGAGTTCCCCTCGACCTGGTCGCAGAACGCCACCAACATCGTCAGCCAGAAGTACTTCCGTGGCCAGCTCGACTCGCCGGCGCGCGAGAGCTCGGTCCGCCAGATGGTCGGCCGCGTGGCCGGCACGATCGCCGACTGGGGCCGCGCCCGCGGCTACTTCAGCTCGATCGAGGACGGCGACGCCTTCGAGGCCGAGCTCACCTACATCCTGCTCCACCAGATGGCGGCCTTCAACTCGCCGGTCTGGTTCAACGTCGGCTTCGAGGAGCAGCCGCAGTGCTCGGCCTGCTTCATCCTCAGCGTCGAGGACACGATGGACTCGATCCTCGACTGGAACACGCGCGAGGGGCGCATCTTCCGCGGCGGCTCGGGTTCGGGCATCAACCTCTCCAACATCCGCGGCTCGATGGAGCCGCTGAGCAAGGGCGGCACCGCCAGCGGCCCGGTCTCCTTTATGCGCGGCGCCGACTCCTGGGCCGGCACGATCAAGTCCGGCGGCAAGACCCGCCGCGCGGCCAAGATGGTCGTCCTCGACGTCGACCATCCGGACATCGTCGAGTTCGTCGAGTGCAAGGCCAAGGAAGAAGACAAGGCCGCCGCCCTGCGCGACGCCGGCTTCGACATGTCGATCGACGGCGACGGTTTCACCTCGATCCAGTACCAGAACGCCAACAACTCCGTCCGCGTGACCGACGAGTTCATGCAGGCCGTCGAGGACGACGGCATGTGGCAGACCACCGCCCGCGCCACCGGCGAGCCGATCGGCGAGCCGATCCCCGCCCGCGAGCTGATGAACAAGATCGCCAAGGCCGCCTGGCGCTGCGCCGACCCGGGGATCCAGTACGACACGACGATCAACGAGTGGCACACCTGCCCCAACTCGGGCCGGATCAATGCCTCCAACCCGTGCTCGGAGTACATGCACGTCGACGACTCGGCCTGCAACCTCGCTTCGATCAACCTGATGAAGTTCCGCAAGGCGGACGGCACCCTCGACGTCGAGGCCTTCGAGCACACCGTCGACGTGATGCTGCTCGCCCAGGAGATCATCGTCTCCCCGTCGAGCTACCCGACCGAGGAGATCGGCGAGAACGCCCGCGCCTTCCGCCAGCTCGGCCTGGGCTACACCAACCTCGGCGCCTACCTGATGGCCAACGGCGTCGCCTACGACTCCGACGCCGGCCGCGGCACCGCGGCGGCGATCACCGCCCTGATGACCGGCCGCGCCTACCGCGAGTCGGCGGTCATCAGCGCCGCCATCGGCCCGTACGAGCGCTACGAGGAGAACCGCGAGGAGCACAACTCCGTCATGCGGATGCACCGCGACTCCTCGCACGTGATCCCCGACAGCTCGGTGGCCGACACCGAGCTGCTCGAGGCCGCCCGGCGCTCGTGGGACGAGGCCGTAGAGCTCGGCGAGCGCTGTGGCTACCGCAACGCCCAGGCCACCGTCCTGGCACCGACCGGCACCATCTCCTTCCTCATGGACTGCGACACCACCGGCATCGAGCCGGACTTCTCGCTGGTCAAGTTCAAGGAGCTCGTCGGCGGCGGGCAGATGACGATCGCCAACCAGACGATCCCGCTGGCGCTGGAGACCCTCGGCTACAACGAGGCCGACATCGACCAGATCACCGCCTACGTCACCGAGAACGGCACGATCATCGGCGCCCCCGGCCTGCGCGACGAGGACCTCGAGATCTTCGACGTCGCCGTCGGCGAGCGGGCGATCAGCCCGCAGGGCCACATCAAGATGATGGGCGCCGTCCAGCCGTTCATCTCCGGCGCGATCTCCAAGACGGTCAACATGCCGGCCGAGTCGACCGTCGAGGACATCTACGACGCCTACGTCGACGCGTGGAGGCTCGGCGTGAAGGCTCTCGCCATCTACCGCGACGGCTCCAAGCTGAGCCAGCCGCTCAGCATCGGCATGGACCTCGAGGAGGACGCGGCGCTCGCCGAAGCGGTGGCCACCGGCGACCCGGGCAAGGTGGCCGAGGCGATCACC
>CAIKSH010000262.1 GCA_903830015.1 uncultured Solirubrobacterales bacterium
CAGGCGGTAGCTTTTCGCCGATGGAACCGCTCGTTCACGACGGCACCATGGCGGGGAGCCCCTTCCCGCCGATCGCCGATTACGCGTTCCTCTCGGACTGCGAGTCGACCTGCCTGATCGCCCCCAGCGGGCGGGTGGAATGGATGTGCCTGCCCCGGGTCGACGGCCCTTCGATCTTCGGCGCAATGCTCGACCGCGACGCCGGCGGCTTCCGGATCTCCCCGGCCGACCAGCGGGTCCCCACCGGCCAGCGCTACGTGCCCGGCACGATGATCCTCGAGACCACCTGGGGCACCCGCACCGGCTGGGTGGTCTGCCAGGACGCCCTCCTGATCGGGCCCTGGCACCACGAGACCGAGCGCTCCCACACCCACCGGCGCTCCCCCACCGACAACGATGCCGACCACGTCCTCCTGCGGACGATGCGCTGCATCAACGGCCAGGTCGAGATGCACGTCGAGTGCGAGCCCAAGCTTGATTACGGCGCCACTCCGGTTACCTGGGAGTACGGCGACGACGGGTACGGCGTCGGGGTCGCCACCGCGGAGGGCAATGACCTCGAGCTGCGCCTCACCACCGACCTGCGCCTCGGTTTCGAGAGCGGCCGCGCCCGGGCACGGACCACGCTGCGCGAGGGCGACACCGCCTTCGTCGCCCTCAGCTGGTCCGAGCACCCCGCGCCGGCCAGCTACGACGAGGCCTACCGGCGGCTCACCTACACCGCTGACTTCTGGCACGACTGGCTCGCGCACGGCACCTTCCCCGACCACCCCTGGCGCGTCTACCTCCAGCGCAGCGCGCTGACGCTCAAGGGCCTCACCTACGCCCCGACCGGCGCCATGTGCGCTGCGGCAACCACCTCGCTCCCCGAGACGCCCGGCGGCGAACGCAACTGGGACTACCGCTACTCCTGGATCCGCGACTCGACCTTCATGCTCTGGGGGCTCTACTCCCTCGGCTTCGCCCAGGAGGCCGGTGACTACTACTACTTCATCGAGGACGTTGCCGGCGGCGAACGCGACCTGCAGGTCCTCTACGGGATCGGCGGGGAGACCGAGATCGAGGAGTCGACGCTCGACCACCTCGAGGGTTACGAGGAATCCAAGCCGGTGCGGATCGGCAACGGCGCCTACAACCAGAAGCAGCACGACGTCTGGGGCTCGCTGCTCGACTCGGTCTACATCCACACCAAGAACCGCGACCAGCTGCCCGAGTCGGCCTGGCCGATCCTCGTCCGCCAGGTCGAGCAGGCGATCGAGCACTGGAAGGAGCCCGACCGCGGCATCTGGGAGGTGCGCGGCGAGCCGCAGCACTTCGTCTCCTCCAAGGTCTTCTGCTGGGTGGCCTGCGACCGCGGAGCCCGCCTGGCCCGGCTGCGCAACGACCAGGAGCGCGCCGAGCGCTGGGAGGCGGTGGCCGATGAGATCAAGGCCGACGTCATGGAGAACGGGGTCGACCCGGAGACCGGCCGCTTCCGCCAGCACTACGGCACCAACGAGCTCGACGCCGCCCTGCTGCTGATCCCGCTCGTGCGCTTCCTGCCTCCCGACGACCCGCACGTCATGGCCACCGTCCTGGGCATCGCCGAGGACCTGACCGAGGACGGCTTCGTCCTGCGCTACCGGACCGACACCACCGACGACGGCCTCTCGGGCAAGGAGGGCTCCTTCGCGATCTGCTCGTTCTGGCTCGTCTCGGCGCTGGTCGACATCGGTTACCTGGACTACGCGCGGACGCTCTGCGAGAAGCTCCTCTCCTTCTCCAGCCCGCTCCAACTCTATGCCGAGGAGATCGACGCGGCTACCGGCCGTCACCTGGGCAACTTCCCCCAGGCCTTCACCCACCTGGCCCTGATCAACGCGGTGATGAAGCTGATCGCCGCCGAGGAGGAGTACGCCGCCGACCACGAGGAGCTGGACGCCACGCGCCCGGCGCTGGCCCCGGTGCCCAACGGCGCCTCCCCGAACGGCTCGTGAGCGCACCGACGGTCACCGAGCAGGCCGACGGCGAGGCCGCGGCCCACTACTGCGCCGCGCAGCTGGCCAAGGCGATCCGCGAGGCGATCGAGCAGCGCGGGGCCGCGCACGTGGCCCTCTCCGGCGGCAACACCCCAAAGCGCACCTACGAGCTGCTCGGCGGGCTGGTCGGAAGCGGCAAGAACGTCCACCTCTGGCTGGCCGACGAGCGCTGCGTGCCGCTGGACGACCCGGAGTCCAACGCGAAGCTCATCGCCGAGACCGTTGACCTCCCGGATGCCACCCTCCACACCGTCGACGGGACGCTCGGGCCCGACGAGGCGGCCGCCGCCTACGCCCAGGAGCTCGGCGACGTGGTCCTCGACGCGGTCCTGCTGGGCCTGGGCCCCGACGGCCACACCGCCTCGCTCTTCCCCGACCACGCCACGCTCGAGGAGCACGCTGCCCGCG
>CAIKSH010000263.1 GCA_903830015.1 uncultured Solirubrobacterales bacterium
ACCGAGAAGGAGATCGCCTCCTCCGAGGGGATCCAGGCTCTCTTCCAGCCGGCCCTGTTCAAGGCCAACATGATCCGGCGGACGATCTTCACGGCCGTGCCGTGGTTCCTGATGGACATCGCCATGTACGGGGTCGGGATCTTCACTCCGACGCTCCTGGCGGGGATCTTCATCTCCGGCTCGACGACCAACTTCATCGCCGACGACATCACCGCCACCAAGGGAACCGCCGCGCTGGACATCTTTCTCCCGCTCGGCTTCATCACCGCGATATTCCTGGTTGACCGGCTCGGCCGGATCCCGCTGCAGGTAACGGGCTTCACCGTGATGTCGATCGCGCTGGCCATCCTGGCCATTACCGACGGCCTTCCGGGCGGGGCTGAGAAGCACCTGGCCCTGGTCTTCTTCGGCTTTGCCCTCTTCAACTTCTTCTGCAATGCCGGCCCCAACGCGACGACGTACGCACTGCCGGCTGAGGTCTTCCCGTCCGACATCCGCGCTGCCGGCCACGGCTTCGCCGCTGCCTGCGCGAAGTTCGGGGCCGCGCTGGGCGTCTTTGTCTTCCCGATCCTCATGGCGGACATCGGCGAGGAGGCCCTGCTCTTCCTGCTCTCCGGGGTCTGCCTGCTGGCCCTGATGGTCACCCTCGTCTTCCGGATCGAGACAAAGGGCAAGTCGCTAGAGGAGCTCTCCGGCCGCTCGCTCGCCGAGCTCGAGCCACGCCCGTCGCCGCCCTGATCGGCAGGCTTGCAAGTCCTCTGGCGCCGAAGTGAAGAAGCGGTGAAGCCGAAGCCGTTTGGGCCTTCGCGAGCGAAAACGGACCTACCATCGCCAGTGATGAGAAACGAGAAAAGAGAGGTAGCCAACGATGAGCTACGCAGACATTCACTGCCACATTCTTCCCGGCGTCGATGACGGCGCCCGAAGCATCGAAGAGTCGCTTGACTACGCCCGTCGGCTGACCGCCGAAGGCGTCGGCGAAGTGGTCGCCACGCCCCATATCGGCCATCCGGTATTCGGTACGGACCCGATGGCGGTTCCCCTCCGGGTTGCCGAACTGCAGGCGGCGCTCGCCGGCGAGGGGATCGCGCTCGATGTCCACGCCGGCGGCGAGCTATTCCCGCACGGCAACTGCGACCTTCCCGACGAGGCCCTCGAGCTTCTGGCGCATGGGCCTCCGGGCGCGCGCTGGCTGCTCATGGAGGTTCCCTTCGCCGGAGTCGACCAGCGGTTTGCCGGCGAGGCCGCCATCCTCATGGGTCGCGGCTACGGCCTGGTGATCGCCCATCCCGAGCGGGCCGAGGGCCTGCTCGAGGGCGGATGGGAGCTGCTGGAGCCGCTGGTCGGCGCCGGCGCCCTCCTCCAGGTGAACGTCTGCTCCCTTCTGGGTAACAACGGTGCCCGCGCCAAGGCCGCCGGCGAGGCGCTGGTGCGCGGAGGGCAGGCGTTCACCATCGCCTCGGACGCCCACCCGGGTACGCGCGAGCACACGCTGGCCCTGGGCTTTCCGCTGGCCATCCGGGCCGGGGCCTCCTCGGTGCAGGCCTGGCGCCTTACGCAGGCCAACCCGAGGTTCCTGCTGGAGAGCGGGATCCCCAAAGGCCCGGCCGCGATCCCCTTCGGGCCGCCGCAGGTGCCGGCGTGAGCTCCCGGGCGAAGTTCCCGGTCCTGCTGGCCTGCGTGGTGGGGGCCGGGATGCTCCCGATGGTCACCCCTGCGGTATCGCGGTGGATCTCGGGAGAGCTGCCGCGCCGGGGCTAGCGGCCCTCGAGCCAGCCGGCCAGCTCGTCCAGGGCACCCGGACGCACGTAGTAGAAGGCCCACAGGCCCTTGCGCTCGGAGTCGACGATCCCCGCGTCCCGCAGCTTGCGCAGGTGGTGGGAGAGGGTCGACTGGGAGATGTCGAAGAGCGGCACCAGCTCGCAGACGCAGACCTTGCCGGCGTTGGCCCTCAGCACGTCGACGAGCTGGAGGCGAACCGGGTCGCCCAGGGCCTTGGCTACCTCGGCCATCCGGGCCGCCTCTTCGCGGGCCACGTCCGGATAGGCGACCGGCTCGCAGCACGGCTCGCCGGGAGGCCGTTTCGTCTTGGGCGAGGTCTCCATATCGATGCTCATCAATCTACGAATATCGATTGATTCGATGTTTGTCAATAGATATCTTTGCGCTGCGTGACGCGGATTGCCATCAACGGCTTCGGGCGGATCGGGCGCCTTGACTTCAGGGCGGCGTGGGCCGATCCACGGCTTGACGTGGTCCACGTCAACGACATCACCGGCGACGGGGCGTCGGCGGCCCACCTGCTCAACTTCGACTCGGTCCACGGCCGCTGGGAGGTGGAGGCCAGCGGCGAAGGCTCTTCGCTTCGGGCCGGGGAACGCGAGATCCGCTTCACGACGGTGGCGGAGCCCGGCAGCGTGCCGTGGGAGGAGAGCGGCGTTGAGGTCGTGCTCGAGTGCAGCGGCCGCTTTCGCACCGTCGAGTCGCTGGCGCCCTACTTCGAGCGCGGGGTGCGCAAGGTCATCGTCGCGGCTCCCGTGCACGACGAGCGTGCGCTCAACGTGGTGGTCGGAGTCAACGACAACCGGTACGACCCCGAGGCCCACGACATCGTCACCGCCGCATCCTGCACCACCAACTGCCTGGCACCGGTGGTTCAGGCGGTTCACGGGGCCTTCGGCATCGCGCGCGGTTCGGTAACCACGCTCCACGACCTGACCAACACGCAGGTGGTGGTCGACGCCTTCCACCGCGATCCGCGACGGGCCCGCGCGGCCGGGATGTCCCTGGTCCCCACTACCACCGGCTCGGCGAAGGCGATCGGGCTCATCTTCCCGGAGCTGGAGGGACGCCTCGACGGCCTGGCGGTCCGGGTGCCGCTGCTCAACGCCTCCCTGACCGACTGCGTCTTCGAGCTCTCCCGGCCGGTCACCGTGGAGGAGCTGAACGGCGCCC
The DNA here is from genome assembly GCA_903830015.1 of uncultured Solirubrobacterales bacterium. Classification (GTDB taxonomy): domain Bacteria; phylum Actinomycetota; class Thermoleophilia; order Solirubrobacterales; family Solirubrobacteraceae; genus F1-60-MAGs163. The sequence continues at coordinate 2,956 of CAIKSH010000263.1, forward strand.
TTCGCGAGGCGGCCGAAGGGCCGCTGGCCGGGATCCTCGGCTACGAGGAGCGTCCGCTCGTCTCGATCGACTACCGGGGCGACCCGCGTTCCGGCGTCGTAGACGCGCTCTCCACGATGGTCACCGACGGCACCCAGGCCAAGGTCCTGGCCTGGTACGACAACGAGTGGGGCTACGCCAACCGCATGGTCGACCTTGCGGGAATCGTCGCCCGGGGCCTGGAGTGACCTAGCGATGGCCGGTGCCCAGGCCGGGCCGCGGGAGGGAGACCTGCGCCGCTACGCGCTGGTCACCGCCGCCTACTGGGCCGACACGGTTGCCGACGGGGCCGTCCGGATCCTCGTCCTCTTCTACTTCTACGAGCTCGGCTACACGCCGTTCGAGCTGGCCACCGTCTTTGCCTTCTACGAGGTCTTCGGGATCCTCACCAACCTTTTCGGCGGCTTCATTGCCGCGCGGACGGGGCTGATCACCACGCTGGTCGCCGGGCTGCTGGCCCAGGTGACCGCCCTGCTCGTGCTCGGGCTGGTGCCGCAGGCCTGGCTGGTGGTGCCGGTGGTGATGGGCGCTCAGGCCCTTTCGGCGATCGCCAAGGACCTGACCAAGATGAGCTCCAAGAGCGCGGTGAAGCTCGTCGTCTCCGACGGCTCGCAGGGAACCCTCTACCGGTGGGTCTCGGTCCTGACCGGTTCAAAGAACGCGCTGAAGGGGGTGGGCTTCTTCGTCGGCGGGCTGCTGCTCAGCGTCACCAGCTTCCAGACCGCGATGCTGCTGCTGGCCGCCATGGTCTTCCTGGCGATGGTCTCGACCGTCCCCTTCCTGCACGGCGGGCTGGGGCGCCCGGACGCGAAAGCAAAGTTCCGCCACATGTTCTCCAACAACCGGGCGGTGAACATCCTCGCCGCGGCGCGGATCTTCCTCTTCGCCTCGCGGGACGTCTGGTTCGTGGTCGGCCTGCCGGTCTTCCTGCGC
>CAIKSH010000264.1 GCA_903830015.1 uncultured Solirubrobacterales bacterium
CTCGTGTACGTTCATGGCCTGAATTTGCTTTGTCGTCGCGCCGACCAGCGGGCGGCCCTCAAACCAGGGAGAAGAGATGACCATTCGTCGTAGCCGTCTTGCCGGTACCGCCGCCGTCCTGGGCCTCGCGGCCCTCGCCGTAGTGCCGGTCGCCCAGGCCTCCTCCGCCGCTGGTGCGGCCAGTACCCCGGAGGCCCGGGCCCTCGCGCTGATGCCCGCCAAGATCAAAGCGGGCTTCGACGTCCGGATCGCCTACCGGCGCTACGCCCTCTGCGCGGCCAGCAACATCACGCCGAGCAGGAAGAAGACCACGATCAACGGCAAGCAGTACACGGTCGGGACCGGCCTGTGCCCCATCGTCAAGGGCTGGACCGTCTACAACAAGTCCCTCCAGGGCACCAGCCCGACCGTCAAGGGCAACTCGACGATCTGGTCAAGCTTCGGTAACCCCGCCACCTATCCGCAGTACAGCGCCGAGTCGGGCTGGACCGTAGCCGCCGCCACTCCGCGCACCTACACCGTTGGCGACGCCCCGAACGAGGGGATGGCCAACTTCTGGGGCTTCCCCTGCGCCGTATCGACGCCGGTGACCATCAACGGGACCAAGTACCCGATGGCGATGTGCGCGGGCCCGCTCATGGAGAACATCGACAACCGCCCGGTTTCCGACGGCGTGACCGGATTCACCAACGCAGCCACCAGTGCGACCATTCCGGTCGGCCTGGCCAAGATCGCGACCGGGCCGCTCGCCGGGATGGAGACCTTCTTCCTCAACCCGTTCGTCGGGACCCTGGACGCGAGCTGACCCGGCGTCGCGGGGAGCGCAGTTTCGGGCCGCCCGGCGGCGGTCCGAAACTCTCCCCTGCGCCGGGCGTAGCGGGTCAGGAGATCTGCAGGAGCCCGACTACGGCGATCGCCACCCAGAAGAGGTTGAGCACGACCCCCTGGAAGACGGCGCGGGTCCAGTAGACCCAGATCAGGGCGAGCGCGCCGGTCAGGTTGAGCAGCTGGTAGACGACGCTGTGGCCGTCAAGCGCGTCGATGCTCACCAGCAGGTAGGCGACGACGATTGCCGCGAGCCCGTACCACCCGGCCACGTTGGCTATGCGGTGGTGCACCGGCCGCTGGCGGGCCTTCGCTTCGGCCTCGGGGCCGGCGAGCGGGCTCAAGGGGGCCCGGGGGTCGCCCGCCGCGGGATTGAGAAGGCCTTGGAGCGTCGGGCCTGCATGGCGCCCGACCCTATACGCCGGCCCTCCCGGACCGGGCGGCCTGGCTAGGCCGGCGAGCTCTTGGGCTCGGCGGAGAGGTTGAGGTTGTTGCAGCGCTCGCAGACCTCTTCGGGGATGACCCCGAAATGCATCAGCACCGCGAAGACCTTGCACCCGGCGCAGAAGCCGAAGACCGACTCCAGGAAGGCGAAGACGGCCAGGACGCCGAGGACCACGTAGGCGGCGGTGGTCAGGTCAAAGCCGACGGCGAGGATCGCCGCCGAGACGGAGAAGACCACGCCGATCGCCTGGGCAAAGCGCTTGGGCGGCCCGGGCACGAGCTTCTCCTGGAAGGGCAGCGCCGGCGTGATCACCTTCGTTACGAGAAGGCCAAGCGGGCTGAACTTCGGCCCGGCCAGGACGCGGGCGATGAAGCCGTAGGCGAGCACGAGGGTGAGCCACGGGATGTCGAAGATGATCGTCACCAGGGCGATGGCCAGCACGCCGGCAGCGACCAGCCGGGCCGAGACCTCGTTGACCGGGTTGGGAAAGCTGAAGACTCCGCTCACGCGAGGTAAAATATCAAAACCAGATCAGGTTTGGTATGTTTTGCCGCCCCAAGCCACGAACGCAAAGGAAACCCGCTTCCCATGAGCACCACCGACGAGTTCCTCCAGAACGCCGAGGCCTACGCCGCCGATTTCGACAAGGGCGACCTGCCCCTCCCCCCGGCCCGCAAGGTGGCGATCGTCGCCTGCATGGACGCGCGCCTGAACCCCCAGGGAGTCCTGGGCTTCAGCGAGGGCGACGCCCACGTGATCCGCAACGCCGGCGGTGTGATCACCGACGACGAGATCCGCTCGCTGGCCATCTCCCAGCGCCTGCTGGGCACCGAGGAGATCATCCTCATCCACCACACCGACTGCGGGATGCTCACCTTCACCGACGAGCAGTTCGAAGAGCAGCTCGAGGAGGACACCGGCGAGAAGCCCGGCTGGGTGGCCGAGTC
>CAIKSH010000265.1 GCA_903830015.1 uncultured Solirubrobacterales bacterium
CGTCGCTGCCGTCGTCGGTCGGCAGCCCGTCGAGCGCCCGCCGGTGACGCTCCCGCGTGTGGGCGGAAGGGTCCGACGGGCCGCTCACGGCCTCTCCTAGACCGCCGCTACCGGCCCGCGGCCCTGGAAGAGCTCTTCGGCCACGCGGTCGGTGGCCATCGAGGTGCCGCCGACCAGCCGGCGGTTCAGCTGCGAGCGGCGGAAGTAGAGCGGCGCGTCGTGCTCCCAGGTGGCGCCGATGCCTCCGTGGACCTGGATCTGCTGGCGCCCCGCGTAGTCGAGGGCCCCGCCGGCGACCGACCGGGCGGCCGCGGCCGCGTAGGGGATCTCGGCCGGCGAGTCGGCGAACGCGTAACCGGCGTAGACGCAGAGCGAGCGGGCGTTGTCCAGGCGGCGCATGATCTCCACGAGGCTGTGCTTGATCGCCTGGTAGGAGCCGATCGCGCGGCCGAAGGTGTAGCGCTCTTTGGCGTACTCGACCGAGGTCTCCAGCGCGGTGGCCACCGTGCCGACCGACTCGGCGGCGATCAGCGCCTGGGTCAGGTACCAGGCGCGGGAGATCTCGTCCTCGTCCACGTCGAGCTTCCTGCCGGTTGCCTCGGCGAGGGTGATCGTGCCGAGCTTGCGGGTGGCGTCGTAGCGCCAGCCGCTCTCGACGGTAACCCCGTCGGCCGAGGCCTCGACCACTCCGGCCACCGGGCTGCCGCCGTCCAGGCCCACCACCACGAGAAGGTCGGCCTCGCCGGCGTCGGGCGCCCAGGCGACCGTCCCGGTGAAGGTCACCTCGTCGCCCTTGACCTCGGCCTGCGGGGCCTCGGGGCGGTCCATGCCCTCGATCGGGTCGACCGTCCACTGGTCTTCCACCGAGCTGGGGGGCGCGGCGGGCAGCCAGGCGGCCTTGGTCTCGCCGGCGGCGACCGCAGCTACGCGGTCGTCCCCGCCGAGGTCCATCAGCATCGAAGCGGGAAGCGTGCCCAGGAGCGGGGCGCCGGCGAGGACCTTGCCGGCCTCTTCGGCGACGAGCATGGCGTCGTAGGCGCTGAGCCCGGCGCCGCCGTTCTCCTCGCTGACCAGGAGCCCGAGCCAGCCGGCTTCGGCGGCTACCGGCCAGAGGTCGGTGAGGGCCGCCTCGTCCTCGAGAGCCTCGCGGGCCTCCTCGACGGTCTTGACCCGGGAGAGCGCGCCGGCGGTGGCCTCGCGGAGAAACTCCTGCTCGTCGGAGAGCTCGAGGTTCATGCCGCGGCCCCTTCCTTCTCGATGGCGCGCAGCTCGCTGAACGGAACGCCCTTGTCCAGGCGCGGCTCCGGCGGGAGCCCGAGCACGCGCTCGCCGATCGTGTTGCGCAGGATCTCCTCGGTGCCGCCGGCCGACTTGAGGCCGGGCAGGAAGGAGATCATGTAGGCCCACTCGCTCTCCTCGGCGAGAGCCTCCGGCCCGATCACGTCGGCGACCAGGTCGCCGGCCTTGATGGCGCAGTTGACCGTGGTGATCTTGGCCAGCCCGAACTCCGGCCCGGGGATCTGGCCTCCCTGGAGGGCGCTGATGGCGCGGTAGCCGCTCCAGCGCACCGCCTCCAGCTCGGCGGCCAGCTCGCCGAAGTCGTGACGGACCTCGCTGTTGCGGGAGGCGACCTCGTCCTCGCCGAGCGCCTCGGCAAAGCGCCGGCCGCGGTAGCCGAACGAGGAGGAGCCCAGGCCGATGGTCAGGCGCTCGAACATCAGGGTGGTCAGGCCGGTGCCCCAGCCGTTGTCCACGCCGCCGACCACCGAGTCGGCGTCGACCACCACGTCGTCGAGGAAGACCTCGTTGAACTCGGCCTCGCCGGAGATCTGCCGCAGCCCGCGGATGGTCACGCCCTCGGCGTCCATCGGCAGGATGAACATGGTCATGCCCTTGTGCTTGTGGGCCTCGGGGTTGGTCCGGGCGAGCATCAGGCCGTAGGTGGCGTACTGGGCGTTGGTCGTCCAGACCTTCTGGCCGTTGAGCTTCCAGCTGCCGTCGTCCTGCTGGACGGCCCGGGTCTGGACCGCGGCCAGGTCGGAGCCGGCGGCCGGCTCGGAGAACATCTGGCACCAGACCTCGTCGCCGTTGAGCATCGGGCCCAGGTAGCGGTCCTTCTGCTCCTCGGTGCCGTGGGCGATGATCGTCGGGCCGAGCATCCCGACCCCGATCACGTCGAAGACGTTGGGCACGCCGGCGCGCTGAAGTTCCTGGTTGATGATGACCGACTCGATCGGCCCGACGCCCTGTCCGCCGTATTCGGTGGGCCAGGTCGCGCCGGCCAGGCCGCCTTCGGCGAGCTTGGCCTGCCACTTTCGCTGCTCGCGGGCGACCTCGTCCGGGTCGGTGATCGCGCCTTCGCCCTGGAGGATCGGCGCCTCGTCCTTGTGCTCGTCGAGCCAGGCACGAATCTTGGCCCGGTACTCAGCCTGTTCTGGGGTGTCGTTGAGATCCACTCTTCGCTCCTTGGACTGACTGGTCGGTCAGCAGAGCATACGCCTAACCGATGGGTGGCGGATTAAAGCCGCGCGTCCCGGTCAGTCGTCGTCGCTGGGTGCCGAAAGCGACCCGAATATGCCGATCGTCATGAAGGCGATGACCAGGATCGAGACCACGGTCAGGACGGTGAAACCGCGGTCGATCGCCGCGTAGATGGTGATCCCGAAGAAGCCGGCGAGAAAGACGAAGGCGACGGCGAGGAGGGTGGCCCGGCGCATCGCTGCGGCTGCGCTCAGGCCGCCGCTGCGCCGAGCGGCCCGGTGCCGGGGCGCTCCTGCGGGACGTGCTCGTCGGCGTGGTAGCTGGAGCGGACCAGCGGCCCGGCGGCGATGTGGTCGAAGCCCAGCCCGTAGGCGGCCTCCTCGAGCGCCCGGAACTCGTCGGGGTGCCAGTAGCGGACCACCGGGAGGTGGTCCGGGGTCGGCCGCAGGTACTGGCCGACGGTGAGCACCTGGACCCCGGCCGCGCGCAGGTCGCGGAAGGCCTCGACCATCTCGTCGTGGCTCTCGCCCAGGCCGACCATCAGCCCGGACTTGGTCACGGCCCCGGCCTCCTTGGCCCGGCCCAGGAGCTCCAAAGAGCGGGCGTAGCGGCCGGCCGGGCGGCCGATGCGGGGATAGAGGGATTCGACGGTCTCGAGGTTGTGGTTGAGGATGTCGGGCCCGGCGTCCAGGACCCGGGCCAGGGCCGCGGCCGAGCCCCCGAAATCGGGGACCAGGGTTTCGACGCGGATGCCCGGGATGCGGGCCCGCAGGGCGGCCAGGACTTCCACGAAGCGGGAGGCGCCGCCGTCGGCCAGGTCGTCGCGGGTCACCGAGGTGATCACCACGTACGTGAGGCCGAGGGCGGCGGCCGCTTCGGCGACCTGTTCAGGCTCTCCGGGCGAGAGGGGCGCCGGCGTCCCCTTGGAGACCGCGCAGAAG
>CAIKSH010000266.1 GCA_903830015.1 uncultured Solirubrobacterales bacterium
GCCGTCGATGTACCGCTCGCTGGCCAGCGCGGCCGCGTTGTCGATCCGTTCGCGTTCGCCCATGCGCCGCCCGCCGATCCACCTGGACAGGAGGAAGAGGACGATGAAGACGACGTAGATGATCGCCGCGGTCGGCTGGAAGAAGTAGTCGTTGTCGGCGGTGACGAACTTGCCTACCTCGTCGATGAAGAAGCCGAAGCCGACGCCGCCGATGATCGCCGCCGGTGCCACGAGCCGCCGTCCGATGTAGGAGGAGAGCATCCAGATCGAGGCAGTCATGAACACCCCGCCCCAGAGAAGGTGGGCGATGTGGAGCTTGCCGGGGGAGAGCGACGGGTAGTTGGTGATCCAGAGCTGGAGCCGGATGATGATCACCGTCGTGACCGCGGCGATCAGGAAGAGGTCCTGGCGCTGGCCGACGTCGAAGCTGCGCACCGGCCTGGGGCGATTCCGGCTCACGGCGGTGATTGAAGCCGACGTCCCGGTCCGAAACCGGGGCCGGCCGGCCGGGCAGGCCCGGGAACGCTTTCCGGCGGCCCGGCGGGAGGCGGCCAGACTGTATACAGTTTCGCGCGATCGGCCGAAGGGAGATTCCGGTGGAAGAGGTTCCAGTTCTGGTTGTCGGCGGCGGGGGAGCGGGGCTTACCTCCTCGATGCTCCTGTCCGGGCTCGGCGTCGACCACCTGCTGGTCAGCTCCCAGCCGACCACGTCGACCCTTCCCAAGGCCCACGTCCTCAACCAGAGGTCGGTCGAGATCTTCGACGACTGCGGCGCCTACGACGAGGTGCGGCGGCTCAGCACGCCGCCCGAGCAGATGGCCTGGACCGCCTGGTACTCGGGGCTCTCCGGCGAGCACCCCGACGACGGGCGGCGTCTGGCGCGGCTGGAATGCTGGGGAGGCGGAGGCGATCACGAGGACTGGCGCTCGGCCAGCGCCTTCCCCCAGCTCAACCTCCCGCAGATCCGTCTCGAGCCGGTGCTCAAGGAGCGCGCCGAGGAAATGGCCCCCGGGAGGATTCGCTTCGGCCACGAGCTGACCGCCCTGGCGCAGGACGGGGAGGGCGTCACGGCGACGGTCCTCGACCGGGAGTCGGGTGACGAGTATGAGGTCCGTGCCCGGTACCTGATCGCCGCCGACGGCGGCCGCACGATCCCGGAGCTGGTCGGCATCGGCTACGAGGGCTTCGACAAGCTGGCGATTACCTACTCGCTCTACGTGAGCGCCGACCTCTCCGGGCTGACCGGCGAGGACGAGGACGTGCTCCTGCGCTGGGTCGCCGCGCCGCGCACCGGCGCCAGCTTCGTCCTCTCGCCGATGGGCCCCGACCACTGGGGCCCGAAGTCCGAGGAGTGGGCGATCCACGTGATCTTCCTGCCCGACGACCCGCGGATGCCCGAGGAGGACGGGGTGGAGGCGCTGGTCCGCGAGTCGCTGGGTATCGAGGAGCTCGACATGGAGGTGCACCGGGTTACGCGCTGGGAGGTCGGAGCGGTCCTGGCCGAGCGCTTCCGCGACGGGCGCGTCTTCCTCGTCGGCGACGCCGCCCACCGACACCCGCCGACCGGCGGCTTGGGCCTCAACAGCGCCGTCCAGGACGCGCAGAACCTCTGCTGGAAGCTGGCCGCCGTCCTTGGCGGCCAGGCCGGCCCGGAGCTCCTGGAGAGCTACGAGGCCGAGCGCAAGCCGGTCGACGCGCGCAACGTCCAGCGCTCGATGGAGAACGCCCTCGGCCAGCTGATGATCTTCAACGCCACGGGAATGAGCCCCGAGCAGGACGAGGAGGCCAACCGCGCGGCGCTGGCGCGGCTTTGGAGCGACCGGGAAGAGGACGCCGAGGCCCGCGGTGCCTTCCTGGCCGCGGTCCGCAACCAGTCCCAGGAGTTCGCCGAGCACAACGTCGAATACGGGTACGCCTTCGAGTCGGCCGCCGTCGTGCCGGACGGGACGCCCGAGGCCGGCAACCCTGACGACATGCGCCTCTACCAGCCGTCGACGCGGCCGGGCTCCCCGCTGCCCCATGCCTGGATCGACGACGAGGAGGGCGGGCGCCGGCCGATCAAGGACCTCGTGGAGCCCGGGCGCTTCCTGCTGATCGCCGGCGAGGAGGGCCAGCCCTGGGTCGAGGCCGCGCAGGCCCTGGCCGCCGCAGGGCAGCCGGTCGACGCGCTGCGGATCGGCCACGTCGAGGGCGACCTCTTCGACGCCAGGAGCCTGTGGGCCCGGCACCGCGGAATCTCGAGCGAGGGCGCGGTGCTCGTGCGCCCCGACCGGTTCGTCGCCTGGCGCAGTCCCGGAGCGGCCAGCGATCCCGAGGCCGAGCTGGGCTCGGCGCTGGACGCCGTTCTGGCCCGGACCTGATCCCAGTCGCTAGGACGCTTCGCGAATCGGGCTGGTGACGGTGCCCAGCCCGTCC
>CAIKSH010000267.1 GCA_903830015.1 uncultured Solirubrobacterales bacterium
AGGAGCTTGGCCACCTTCGGGTTGACCAGGCTCTTGGTCTTGACCCCGGCCTCGCGGGCGGCGCTGTCGAGAATCATCACGGCCAGGCCGGTGAGCCCGCCGAAGTCGGGGCCCAGGTTGTCGATCGCCACGCGCTGCTCGTAGATGTGGGAGGCCGGCGCGTAGGCGAATACCCCCTTCAGGCTGAGCCCGGGGGCGTCCTTGGCCGCCTCGGCGCCGGCGAAGAGCGCCGACTGGCCGCCCTGCGAGTGGCCCCCGATCACGTACTGGTCGCTGAGCGTGCCGGCGGCGGTGACGTTCCGCGCCGCGAGAGCCATGTCGACGATGCTGCGGCCCTCCGAGCGGCCGACCAGGTAGCGGTGACCGCCGTCGGTGCCGAGCCCCTCGTAGTCGGTGCGCAGCACGGCGTATCCGGCCTTGAGCCAGCCGTCGGCGGTGGCCGCGGCGTACTGGATGTAGCCGTCGGCGGGTCCGCCGGCCTTGGTGCGCGACGGGGCGCACTGGTCGGCGACGCCGGTGGTGCCGTGGCCCCAGGAGATCATCTTCCAGCCGCCGGCCGGGGGCGTGCCCTTCGGCAGGTCGACGGTTCCTGATACCGCAATGGGGCGGCCCTTGGGGTCGCGGGAGCGGTAGAGGACGAGGAGGGTCTTGGAGGCCTCCGGCAGGGCGACCCGGCCGGTGGGCGTGTACTTGACCTCGCGCTGCCAGATGACCGTTCCCGGGGCACCCTTGATCTTGCTCGCCGCGGGGTAGTAGAAGGCGTTTCCGGCGGGGCCCTTCTTGCCCTGGACGGCTCCCTGTGCGCCGGCGGCGGCGGGGAGGGCGAGGGCAACGGCGGCGGTGGCCAGGACGGCCAGTCGCAGGGGGCGCAGCGGGGTACGGAATGACATTCGGTTCTCTCCTGGTTCGACCGGCACTGATCCGGCGTGAACGTGAATGTACCGTCAACGCAGCTTCGGCGCGCCGATTGGCCTGCGGCCGGCCCGTATCGGTGCGAAAGGCCGGTAGCGTGGCGGAAATGGCCGGCTCTGCCATCGCTCGCCTGAAGGGCGTCGCCACCAGCAGGGTGACGCTCCGCGTGGCCTGGCTGGTCTTCATCGGCGTGGTCGTCTACACGCTGCTGCCGACCCTCACCAAGATGCCCGAGCAGGCCCGCCAGGCCCTGCAGATCAAGTGGTACGCCCTGGGAATCGGACTAGGGCTCGAGCTGGCCTCCCAGGTGGCGGGCATGGTCGCCTTCCGCCGGGTCCTCGCCTCGATGGGCGTCGAGCCGTGCCCCCGCGGCTCGGCCCTGGGCCAGCTGTGGTTCGCCCAGCTGGCGATGGCCGCGATCCTCCCCGGCGGGTCGGTGACCGCGACCGTCATGGTCACCGACGTGCTGCGCCGTAACGGGGCCAACACCTCGCAGGCGGCCACCGCGACGGCCCTCTCAAAGGCGATAAGCGTCGTCGCCCTGCTGGTCTTCTTCGTGATCGGGCTGGCGATGTCGATCGACCGGCTGAGCGATACCCGCAGCCAGTACCTCACGGCGACGATCATCGCGGTGCCGATACTGGCGGCCGGCCTGGCTGTCATCGGCGCCGGCGTCATTCGCCCCTCTCTGGCCGGGACGGTGACCACGGCGGTCATGCGGCCCATCGCCCGCCTGCGCAAGAGCCTCGATCCGGAGGCCACGGGACGCCGGGCAGCCGAGCTGGCCGGACTCTCGCTCACCCTCATCGGCAGCCGGCAGGGCGTGGTCACCGCCGCAATCTCGTTCCTCAACTGGGTCCTGGACTGGGCCGTCCTGGTCGCCATGCTCTGGGCCCTCGGCTACCTGGACGGCCTGGGCCCGGTGATCGTCGCCTACTCGGTGGCCCGGATCTCGGCGATGCTTCCGATCACTCCGGGGGGAATCGGAATCGTCGAGGTGATCATGACCGCCGTCCTGGCCGCCTTCGGGACCCCCGCCCAGATCGCCGCCATCGCGGTGATCGCCTACCGGCTGATCTCCTTCTGGCTGGTGAGCCTGGTCGGCGCCTTCGCGGCGTTCACCGTCCGGCGCTCGCTCAGGGCCCAGGCCGGGACGGCGCCGGCGCCAGGTTGAGCGCCCGCCTTGCGCCCGGAGAGCCGGTGCGCGAGGATCGCCCGATGGCTTCCACGAACGGACAGGCAAGCGACTACGTGATCATCGGCGCCGGCTCGGCCGGCTGCGTGATCGCCGCGCGGCTCTCCGAGGATCCCTCGGTAACCGTGACGGTGATCGAGGCCGGCGGCTCCAACCGGCACCCGAGCGTGGTGATCCCGGCGGCATTTGCCCAGCAGTTCCAGAGCTCGCGCGACTGGGCCTTCCACACCGAGCCCGAGCCCCACTGCGACGGCCGTGAGCTCTTCATCCCCCGCGGCAAGGGCCTGGGGGGTTCCAGCTCGATGAACGCGATGCTCTACGTCCGCGGCCGCCCGCTCGACTACGACCTGTGGGAGAAGGCCGGCTGCCCCGGCTGGGGCTGGGACGACGTGCGCCCCTACTTCCTGCGCTCGGAGGACAACGCCCGCGGGCTGTCCGAGCACCACTCGACCGGTGGCCCGCTGCGCGTGGAGGATGCCCGCTCCCCCCGGGCCCTCACCCAGGACTTCATCGCCAGCGCCCAGGCCGCCGGCCTCCCGTACGCCGACGACTACAACGGGCCCGAGCAGGACGGCGTCAGCCGCGTGCAGGTAACCCAGAAGGGCGGCCGGCGCTGGTCGGCCGCCGACGCCTTCCTGAGGCCGGCCCTCAAGCGGCCGAACCTGAAGGTGCTGCGCGGCAAGAGCGTCCTCGGCATCGAGTTCGAGGGCGACCGCGCCGTCGGCGTGCGCTGCGCCGGGCGCCGCGGCGCGGACGAGGTCGTGCGGGCCGGCCGCGAGGTGATCGTCAGTGCCGGGGCGATCGGCTCGCCCCAGCTGCTCATGTGCTCGGGAATCGGCCCGGCCGACGACCTGCGCGCCCTCGGGGTCGATGTGCGCCACGACTCGCCGGAGGTCGGGGAGAACCTGCAGGACCACCCGATGCTCGTCTGCACGTGGGACGTTCCCGGTGGCGGCTCGCTCGCCGACGCCGAGAGCCCGAAGGCGATGCTCGAGTGGATAACGCGCAAGACCGGGCCGCTGGCCTCCAGCGTCGCCGAGGCCTTCGCCTTCATCCGCTCGCGGCCCGGCCTTCCCGCCCCCGACCTCCAGTTCCACTTCGCGCCGGCGTACTTCGTCGACCACGGCCGGGTCACCTACGACGGACACGCGATCACCACCGGGCCGGTCCTGGTCTCGCCGAAGTCCCGGGGGCGGCTGTGGATCACCTCCGCCGACGCCACCCAGCGCCCGCGCTTCATCACCAACATGCTGGCCGAGCCCGAGGACATGGCCTCGATGGTCGCCGGGGTGAAGATCGCCCGCGAGATCATCGCCCAGCCGCCGCTCTCCGGGCTGGTCGGCGAGGAGCTCTTCCCGGGCCCGGACATCGTCGACGACGCCGACATCGAAGCCGACGTGCGCCGCCGGGTCGAGACGCTCTACCACCCGGTCGGCACCTGCCGGATGGGCGATGACGAGAGCGCCGTCGTCGATCCCGAGCTGCGGGTCAACGGGGTGGAGGGGCTTCGCGTGGCCGACGCCTCGATCATGCCGGTGATCCCCGGCGGCAACACGAATGCGCCGGCGATCATGGTCGGCGAGAGGGCGGCCGACCTGATCGCCGACCGCGCCGCCGTTCCTGCCTGAGCCCTGCTTCCCCGGTAGCCTCGCGACGTGGACTTCTCGCTGACCCCGCGCGCCCAGGACCTCAAGGAGAGGCTGCTCGCCTTCATGGACGAGCGGATCTACCCGGCCGAGGAGATCTACGAAGAGCAGATGCTGGAGGCCGGGGACCCCGAGTTCAATCCGCCGGTAATCGAGGAGCTGAAGGCAGAGGCCCGCAGCCGCGGCCTCTGGAACCTCTTCCTGCCCCACGCCACCGAGTGGACCGAGGGGCTCTCCAACTCCGAATACGCCCCGCTGGCCGAGATAACCGGCCGCAGCCCCCACCTGGCGCCCGAGGCGCTCAACTGCTCGGCTCCGGACACCGGCAACATGGAGCTGCTGACGATGTTCGGCACGCCCGAGCAGCAGGAGCGGTGGCTGGTGCCCCTGCTGGAGGGCGAGATCCGGTCCTGCTTCGCCATGACCGAGCCGGACGTCGCCTCGTCGGACGCCACCAACATCCAGACCTCGATCGTCCGCGACGGCGACGAGTACGTCATCAACGGCCGCAAGTGGTGGAGCTCCGGCGCAGGCCGTGAGGACTGCAAGATGGCGATCCTCATGGGCAAGACCGACCCGGAGGCCCACGTCTACGCCCAGCAGTCGATGGTCATCGTCCCCCTCGACACGCCCGGCATCACCGACGTCGAACACCTGACCGTCTTCGGCTATCTCGACCGGGAGACCCACCTCGAGCTGCTCTTCGAGGACGTGCGGGTGCCGGTAGACAACCTCCTCGGGCCCGAAGGCGGCGGATTCATGATGGCCCAGGCCCGGCTCGGGCCCGGCCGCATCCACCACTGCATGCGGCTGGTGGGGATGGCCGAGCGTGCGCTGGAGATGATGTGCCGCCGCGCCCTCGAGCGCGAGGCTTTCGGAAAGCCGATCGCCGCCCAGGGAGTCGTTCGCGAGCAGATCGCCGACAGCCGGATCGAAATCGACCAGGCCCGCCTGCTGACTGAGTACGCCGCCTGGCTCATGGATACCGCCGGCAACAAGGCGGCCCGTAACGAGGTTGCCGAGATCAAGGTCGCCGTCCCCAACATGGCCTGCCGTGTGATCGACCGGGCGATCCAGGTTCACGGCGGCGGCGGCGTCTCGGGACGCTTCCCGCTGGCCCAGATGTACGCCGGCGCGCGGACGCTGAGGATCGCCGACGGGCCCGACGAGGTCCATCGCCGCTCGGTGGCCCGTGCCGAGCTGGCGCGCTACTCCGGCTGATCGCGGCTAGAGACCCAGGCGCCGCAGCGCGGCCGTGGTGGCGCGCGCCACCACGAAGCCGGTCAGCGACCCGGCGATCACGTCACCCGGGTAGTGGACCCCGGTGTGGATACGCGAGTAGGCGACTGTCGCGGCCGGTACCGCGAGGAGCGCCCCGGCGACCGGCATGACCGAGCCGACTCCGGTGGCGAAGGCAACCGCCGAGGCCGAGTGGCCCGACGGGAACGAGGTCGAGGAGGGCATCGGAACGTGGCGCCCCGGGGGAACGGCGGAGCGGTCGGGCCGGGTGCGCGCCCAGAGCGGCTTGAGGCCGAGGTTGACTACTGCCGACCCCACGGCGACCGATCCGATCCCGTAGAGCGCGGCCCTCCGCCCGCGCGGGCCGCCGGCGATCGCCAGCAGGGCGGCGGTCGCGATCCACGGCTTCGAGAGGTTGGCCGCCTCGGAGATGGCGGCCATGGCACGGTCCAGGTCGGGGGAGGAGTGGGAGGTAAGCGCCTGGTAGGCGGCGACGTCGAGCCGGTGGGCGCGGGCCAGCAGCCCCTCACTGTCCTGTCCGGTGGTCGCCATCGCGCGCCGATCCTAGGGGCATTAGGGTTCGCCGCCATGACAAGCGCCGCCCGCTACCTCGTACTCCTGCGCCACGGCGAGACCGAGTGGACGATCTCGGGCCGCCACACCGGGAGGACCGATATCCAGCTCACCGAAGCCGGGCGCGAGGAGGCCCGTGCCGCCGGTGGGCGGATCGCCGGCATGCGCTTTGACCGCGTGATCACCAGCCCGATGGAGCGGGCGGTCGAGACCTGCCGGCTGGCGGGGTTCGGGGACGGGGCGACGACCGACGACGCCCTCCTCGAGTGGGACTACGGCGACTACGAGGGGGTGACGACCGCCGAGATCCAGGAGAAGGTGCCCGACTGGTCGCTCTTCGACCAGGGCTGCCCGGGGGGCGAGAGCGCCGCCGACGTGGGCGCCCGGGTTGACCCGCTGGTCGATGCGGCACGCAGCGGGGAGGGGAACTGGCTCTTCGCCGCGCACGGCCACGTCCTGAGGGTCGTTGGCGCCCGCTGGGTGGGGCTGCCGCCGGAGGACGGCGTGCTGCTCAACCTGGGGACCGCTGCCGTCTGCCTGCTCGGCTTCGAGCACGGGCGCCCGGTCATCACCCACTGGAACGAGACCGGCCGGATTCCGTGAGCGCACCGTCCCCGGCAGCCGCCCGGCGGCGCGCCGGGCGCGGCTAGCATCCCGCGTCGATGCCCGCCCGATCCGAGAGGCCGCCCAACCTAGTTCTGGTCATCACCGACCAGCAGCGTCCACCGATGCACTGGGGCGAC
>CAIKSH010000268.1 GCA_903830015.1 uncultured Solirubrobacterales bacterium
CGCGCAGGCATCGCTCCTGGTCGACCAGCACGTCCGCCGCACCGGCCACGGCCGAACCGGCCTGACCTACCGGATCCTGCGCTCGCTCCAGCAGGCCCGTTACGCGCCGGAGAACCTCGGCCACGCCGGCCTGGGCCTCGAGTACTACTGCCACTTCACCTCCCCGATCCGCCGCTACCCGGACCTGCTGACCCACCGGGCGCTGCTCAGCGCGGTCGGGGCGGGCGAGAAGGCCCCGGACGCCAAGGCGCTGGAAGAGGACGCGACCTGGTGCAGCGAGCGCGAGCGCGAGGCGATGGTGGTCGAGCGCGACGCCGACGCGATCGCCCGGGCCTTCCTGCTCGAGCGGGTCTGGCACGAGCGCGGGGTCGACACGCCGTTCGCCGGCGAGGTGACCGGGGTGATCGGCGCCGGCGCCTTCGTCGCATTCGACGACGGGGCGTTCGAGGGCTTCATGCCGGTCCGCAAGATCGGCGGCGACTGGTGGGAGCTCAACGAGCAGGGCACGATCCTCGTCGGCACCCGGGGTGGCGGTGCTATCCGCCTCGGCGACCCGATGGAGGTGGTCGTTGAGCGGATCGACACCGCGCGCGGGCGCGTCGACCTGCTGCCGGCCGGGCCCGAAGACCGCCGCTAGGCTCGCCTGCCATGGCCAGGAAGGGCAAGAAGAAGGCCGCGCCGGGCGATATCGCCACCAACCGCAAGGCCCGGTTCGACTACGACCTGCTCGACCGCCTCGAGTGCGGGATCGAGCTCATGGGGACCGAGGTCAAGGCGATGCGCGAGGGAACGGTCCAGATGAAGGACTCCTACGCCCAGGTCGAGGACGGTGAGCTGTGGCTGCACAACTGCCACATTCCGCCCTACCCGCCGGCGGCGATGAACAACCACGAGCCCGAGCGCCCCCGCCGGCTGCTGGCCCACCGCCGGGAGATCGACCGCCTCGCCGCCAGCTCGCGCGAGAAGGGGCTGACCATCGTCCCCACGCGGATCTACTTCAAGGGTCCCAACGCCAAGGTCGAGATCGCCCTGGCCAAGGGTCGTGACCGCTTCGACAAGCGCCAGGCGATCAAGGCCCGCGAGACGCGCCGCGACATCGACCGCGAGCTGCGCGACGCCGGCCGCTAGGCGCCCTTCATCTCCTGGACGATGTTGGCGCCGTCGACGACGATCGACTGGCCCGACAGGTAGGAGGCGCCCGGGCCGCAGAGGAAGGCGATCGTCTCGGCGATCTCCTCCGGCGTGCCGCAGCGCCCGGCCGGGGTGGCAGCGCCGGCGGCCGCCTCCCGGTCGGTGAGCGAGCCGGTCAGGATCCAGCCCGGGGCGACGCTGTTGACGGTCACTCCGGCCGGGCCAAGCTCAAGGGCCAGGGCGCGGGTCAGCCCGTCGACGCCGGCCTTGGCCGCCGCGTAGGCCGAGGCGCCGGGAAAGGCGGCCAGCGGTCCGGTGACCGAGCTGACATTGACGATCCGCCCCCAGCCCGAGGCGGCCATCGCCGGCGCCAGCAGCCGGCACATGCGGGCGGTGATCCCGAGGCTGCGGTCGATCTCCTCCTGCCACTGCGCGGCGGTCATCTCCAGGAAGGGTGGTTCGGCCATCTCCTGCCCGGCCTGCACCATGCCGGCGTTGTTGACCAGGACAGAGACCGTGCCCACGGCCTGTGAGGCGGCGCGGGCCAGCGCTCCGGCCTGCTCCTCGTCGCGCAGGTCGCCGGCCAGGCCGACCGCCCCGCCGCCGATCTCGGCGGCGCGCTCCTCGATCCGGTCGGTAGTGGAGGCCAGGGCCACCCGGGCGCCGCGGGCGGCCAGGAGCCGCGCGGTGGCGAAGCCGATCCCGTCGGGGGCGCCGGCGCCGGTGACCAGGGCGCCGCGGCCCTCCAGCGACAGGCCGTCCCAGGGTCCGCTCACGAGCGGGCTTCCAGGATCTCCCGCGCCGCCTCCTCGGCTGCGGTCAGCTGCCCTTCGACGAGCTCCAGGCCGGAGCGCCAGAAGTTCGGGTCGGTGAGGTCCAGCCCGGCGATCTGCGCCAGCTCCTCGGGGCTGCGCGAGCCTCCGGCGGCGAGCATCTCGAGGTAGGAGGGCACGAATGCCTCGCCCTCCTCCCGGTAGCGGCCGTAGACCGAGAGGGCCAGGAGCTGGCCGTAGGCGTAGGCGTATACGTAGCCGGGGCTACCGATGAAGTGGGGGATGTAGCTCCACCAGATCCGGTAGTCGTCGGTGATCTCCACGGCGTCGCCGAGCAGCTCTTCCTGGGTGCGCGCCCAGTGGCCGGAGAAGTCGTCGACCGAGAGCTCGCCCTCGGAGCGCCGGTGGGTGTGGACGGCGTCCTCGAAGCGGTTCATCGCCGTCTGGCGAAAGACGGTGGCGATCGAATCCTCGATGTTCTCGGCGAGGATCCCCAGGCGCGACTCGGGGGTGTCGGCCTGCTCGAGCAGACGTTCCACGACCAGTGTCTCCCCGAAGACCGAAGCGGTCTCGCAGACGGTGAGGGGAGTGTGCTGCTCGAAGATCCCCCGCGGTATGGCCAGGGCGGCATGGAGCCCGTGGCCGAGCTCGTGGGCGAGCGTCATCACGTCGCGGCGGGTGGAGGTCCAGTTGAGCATCACGTAGGGGTGGACGCTGGGCACCGTGTAGGCGCAGAAGGCACCGCCCCGCTTGCCGGGCCGCGCCGGGGCGTCGATCCAGCGCTCGTCGAAGAAGCGGCCGGCCAGCGATCCCATCTCGGGAGAGAAGCCGTTGAAGGCCTCGAGGACGATCTCGCGTCCCTCCGGCCAGCCGACCTCCTCCTGGTCGTCGATCACCGAGGCCGCCCGGTCGTAGTCGGCGATCCGCTCGAGCCCGAGCAGCTGGGC
>CAIKSH010000269.1 GCA_903830015.1 uncultured Solirubrobacterales bacterium
GATGCCGATGATACGCCCGGCGACTACCCCCGGCCGGGAACGCGCCCGGCACCGGTGCCGGCCTCGGTGGCCGGCCCGCCCCGGCGGGCGATTCCGAGGACCCGCATAGCCTTGAGCCCCAGGCTGAGCTTCTCGCGCCCGTCGCTGGAGCCGACGTCCAGCCCGGAGAGCTCCTTCACGCGCTCGAGCCGGTAACGGACGGTGTGCCGGTGAGTAAAGAGCCGCTGGGCGGTACCGGCGACGTTGCCGTCGGCCTCGAGGAAGGTCTGGACCGTGGTCAGAAGGTCGGTCTCGTACTGCTCGTCGTAGGCGACCAGCGGCTGGACGGTCTCCTCGTAGAAGCGCTGCAGCTCTTCGGGGTCGTCGGCCATGGCGGGCAGGAGCAGGCGGTAGGCGCCGGTCTGCTCGAAGGCCAGCGGCGGCCGGTCCGGCTCGCCCTCGGCGACGTTCACCGCCAGGGTCGCCTCGGCGGCGGCCCGGGCCAGCTCGGCCGGGTCGGTGCACGGTCGGCTGATCCCCACCGCGACGCTGTGGCCGGCCAGCCCGCCCAGCAGCTCGGCCTGAATCGAGTCGGCCGCGCGCGCGGCGGCGGTCTCGGCGGCCGCGGGGAGCAGGACCACGATCTCGTCGCCCGGCGGGCCGGAGCGCGCCGTCGGCGCGCAGAGGGCGCCGGTCACCGAGCCGCGGGCCGCCCGGTCGACCAGCGAGAGGGCCCGGGCGCGGCTGCCGTCGTCGCCGGCCACGTGGGCGTGGACGCGGACCACGAGCACCGAGGCGCCCTCGGCGAGGTCGACCCCGACCCCCTCGGCCGCCGCGGCCACCCCGTCGGCACCGGCCAGCGAGCCGGAAAGCAGGTCGGCGAAGAACGCCTCGGCGGCCTCGGCCGAGGCGCGTGCCGGGGCCCGGACGCGCTCCACCTCGGAGGCCACCAGCGTGCAGACCAGCCGCAGCACCACGGCGTCCAGGGGGGCCCGCGGCCGCAGCCTCAGGATGCCGACCGGCTGGTCGCCCACGCGGAGCTCGAGGACCTCCACACCCTCCCCGTCGGCCAGCAGTGAGGCCTCGTCGGCGCTGGATCGCGCCGCCACGGCCAGCACGCTTCCTCCCCGGTCGCTGACCGCGATGCTCGCGTCGAGGGCCCGCGCCGCGGCGCGCACCACCTCGGGCAGCCCGGCGCCGGACTCAACGGCCGCGGTTACGGCGTCGAGCGATCCGAGGTCCACCTGGCCGGCGGCCCGCTGGGCGGCTGATCCCATCGGCCGATTGTATGCCGGAGAAGCGGCCGGCGCTCAGGCCGCGAGGCGGTCCCAGAACCAGATCACGGCCACGCCGAGCGCGGTGCCGACGATCATGAACGCGGCCAGCGCGTAGAGCGTCAGGAAGACGGCGGCCGCCCGCTGCCAGAGGCGCCCATAGGACTGCCAGGCCGGCACGGCCATCAGGCCGATCCAGGCCACGAGGCCAAAGACGCCGCAGCAGGCGGCGATCAGAAGGATTAGCGATTCACTGTCCATCGTTCTTCAGCGCCTGGGGCGGATTGTGCCGCACGAAGTCGACGACCAGCGCGACGACGGCCACCAGCGAGAAGGACATCGCCGCCACCCCGGCGCCGGCCAGGACGTCGGAGAGCCAGTGCACGCGCAGGTAGACCCGGGTCAGGGCGACGATGACGGCCACCGCTATCGCTGCGCCGACCAGCCACCAGCGGCCCCTGAGCGAGGGAACCAGCCGCACCGCGATCACCGCCAGCGCTATCCAGGCCACCGCGTAGGCAGCGTGGCCGGAGGGGAAGGAGTAACCGCTGACATCGATCACCGCGTCGGCCGGCCGCGGGCGCTCGAGCACGCTCTTGCCCAGGCGGACGAAGCCGATGGTCAGGAGCATCCCGGCACCGAGCACCGCGCCCTCCACCCAGTGCCGGCGCACCAGCAGGAGAATGGTCACCACGCCGACCAGCGGCCACATCAGCGCCGGCGCTCCGAGGACGGTCACCACCTCGGCCACCGCGGCCACGGTCCCGTTGTAGAGGTCCACCGCCCAGGTATTGACGGTCAGGTCGAGCGCCCCGTAGCCGCGCTCGGCGACGGCGAGCCAGTAACCGAAGTAGGCAAACGAGCCGACCGCGGCGATGGCCAGCAGCGTCGTCAGCTCCAGGCCGAGCTCGCCGGGGGTAAGCCGGGCGATGAAGAAGCGCAGCGGCCCCTGGACCCACCGCACTGCCGGGCGCAGGAACCTCAGCCCCGGCCGGTCGACCGCCCGGTCCATCCGCTGGGCCAGCTCGTGGCGGTTCTCCTCGCGGCTCAGCCAGCGGACGGCCACCACCAGCCCGACGATCACGGTGATCGTTATCCCGAGGCCCAGCGCGCCCTTCTTGGCGTAGTCGAGCACCGTCCCGAGGCTCTGCCAGAAGACGTAGCCCAGGAGGATGAAGGTGGTCGCCCAGAGGCCGGCGCCGAGGATGTCGTA
>CAIKSH010000270.1 GCA_903830015.1 uncultured Solirubrobacterales bacterium
CAGGTATCGCCCGGGCGACGGGGAATGGGCGCCTACGCGTCCTCGAAGGCTGCCCTGGAGTCATTCACGCAGACCCTCCGGCAGGAGGTGGGCGGCGGGACCGGCGTAGCCGTATTCGCCTTCGACCCGGGCTGGGTACGGACCGAGCTCGCCCCGGACGGCCCCGACGAGCCCGAGGCGGCCGCCGCCAGGCTGGCCGAGGCAATCGCCCGCGGACGCTCAAGCCGCGACATCCTCAGCTGAGTTTCAGGGACAGGGCCGCCCAGCCTCCCTCGGTGCGCCGGGCCGCCTCCTTCATGCCGAAGGCTGCCGCCAGCGCTGCCGAGACCTCGTCGGCCTCACGCTCGAGCAGGCCACTGGCGATCAGCGCCCGGGGAGGCCCTCCCTCAAGCCCCTCGGCGGCCACGGCCAGGAGGAGAGGTCGCAGCAGGTTGGCCACCACCAGCGAGGCGCCCGGTGCGGGGCCGTCGCGCAGGAGGTCGAAGCGCCGCGCCTGCACACTCACGCGGTTGGCCCCGGCGTTGGCCAGAGTCGCCTCGACGCTCGCCGGGTCGTGATCGAGGGCAGTCACCGGCGACCACCCGAGCCTCGCCGCGCAGATAGCCAGGACGCCCGAGCCGCAGCCAAGGTCAAGACAGGAGCCTGCCGGCTCGAGGTCCAGGAGCAGGCCGGCGCAGAGCCGGGTCGTCGGGTGGGCGCCGGTGCCAAAGGCCCGGGCCGGGTCGATGACCACCGTCTCATCGCCGGACGCCAGCGGGTCCCACGGGGGTGCGATGGCCAGGCTGCCGGTCGCACCCTGCACCTCGACCGCACGATGGAACTCCTTCCACTTCTCCTCCCAGCCGTCGGCAACGACGCTGGTGCTGACCTCGATCGGCACCTTCCCGGCCGCCGCGTTGAGGTCGGGCAGGGCGGGGAGCTCCCCCTCGGCACCGTAGACCGCGTACTCGACCTTTCCGTCGGCCCGGTCGACCTCCTCGACTCCCCCGGGCGCCAGCTCGACCAGCTCGGCGAGGACGATCTCGGCCGACTCCCGGGGAACGCAGACGGCGAGCCGGATCAACGGCCGCCGCCGAAGAGACGCCGGAGCTTGCCCCCCAGGCCTTCGCCCTGGTCCAGGTTCTCCGGCCGCAGGCTCCCGGCCAGCCGCTCGGTGAGCTCGACCTGTTCGCGATCCAGGCCGCGTGGAACGACAACGTTCACCACCACGCGCAGGTCCCCGCGACGCTCCGGGCGACGTAGCTGGGGCATCCCGCGGTGGCGGACCGTGATCACCTCGCCCGGCTGGGTGCCGGAGGGAACCTCCACCTCGACCGCGCCGTCGACCGATTCGATCTCTTCGGTGGCGCCCAGCGAGGCGCGAGGAGCGGGCAGGTCGATCACCGCGACCAGGTCGTTGCCGTCGCGCACCAGCCCCTCGGGACTGTCCACCGCGACCTGCACGTAGAGGTCGCCGTCCGGCGCCCCCGCCTCTCCGGCGTGGCCGTGGCCAGCCAGGCGGATTCGCTGGCCGTCGTCGATCCCGGCCGGGACCTCGACCTCGAGCTCCCGGTGGCCGACCACCCGGCCCTGGCCGTCGCACGCCTCGCACGGGCTCTCCGGGATCCGGCCGCGCCCGGCGCAGGAATCGCAGGCCACCGTCTGCATCACCTGGCCAAAGGGCGAGTTGGCCACGGCCTGGAGCGTTCCCGTGCCGCCGCAGCGCTCGCAGCTGCGCAGTTCGGTTCCCGGCTCGGCCCCGTCGCCGCCGCAGGTGGCACAGCGGTCGACCGCCTCGAACGAGACTTCGCGGCTCACCCCGGTGAAGGCCTCACTAAGCGTCACCTCGACTCCGACAATGGCATCGTCACCCTGCATCGGGCCGCCGCCGGCACCGGCGAACCCGGCGCCGAAGAAGGCGCTGAAGAGGTCGCTCAGCGAGCCGAATCCCTCGAAGTTGGGCCGCATCCCCCCGGTCCGCAGGCCCTCGTGGCCGTAGCGGTCGTAGATGGCGCGCCGCTCGGGGTCGGAAAGGATCTCGTAGGCCTCGGCGGCCTCCTTGAACTTCGCCTCGGCCGCCGGGTCGTGGCCGTTGACGTCGGGATGGAGCTCGCGGGCCAGCGCGCGGAAGGACTTCTTCACCTGCTGCTCGTCGGCGTCGCGGGGTACGCCCAGTACCTCGTACGGGTCCCGCGGCGCGGCGGTGGCCACCGTCAGCCCTCGTAGACGTCGTCGGCGTAGCGGGATAGCTGCCAGGCGGCCTCGCGCACGGTGGCGATCGCCCCGGCGTAGTCCATCCGCACCGGCCCGATCAGCGAAACCGTCCCCAGCCTCTGGGCCCGTGGGCCGTAGGAGGCGGCCACGAGCGAGAGCGACCTAAGGGCCGGCAGCTCGTTCTCGCTCCCGATCCGCACGAGCACGTCGCGCTCCCCGAGGGCCTGGCGCAGGACACCGAGCAGCGATACCCGCCGCTCCAGGGCGCTGATCAGCTCGTTGATCTCGCTCAGGTCCTCCAGGCGGTCGGCGCCGAGCAGCCGCCCGGCCCCTTCTACGTAGAGGCTCGCCGAGGACTCGGCCTTGAGGTCGGCCAGCGCCGGCATCAGGGCCTGCAGGAAGCTGGCCTCCGTGCCCCCCAGCGACGGGTCGGCGATGCGCTGGGTGAGGGTGCGTGCGCTGAGCTCGGACCCGGCCAGCCGTTCGTTGAGGAACTCCCCGGCCCAGTCGGCCAGCCCCTGGTCGACCGGATCGCCGAAGCTGACCAGCCGACGGCTGACGCCACCGGCCGAGGTGATCACCACGACCATGGCCACCGACTCCTGGAGCAGGAGAACCTCGACCCGGTGGACGGTCTCCGCCTCGAGCGGCGGCGCCGAGATCACGGCCATAAGGTTGGAGACCTCGGCCAGCGCCGAGCTGGCACCACGCATCGCCTCGTCCACCTCGCGACGGACGAGGGGCATCTCCAGCTTGACCTCCGGGAGCCTCTCGGGCAGGAGCCGGTCGACGTAGTAGCGCCGGCCGGCGTCGGTAGGGACGCGGCCGGCCGAGGTGTGGGGATGGGCCAGGAGCCCGTGCTCCTCGAGGCAGGCCAGCTCGCTGCGCACGGTCGAGGGTCCGCAGCCGAGCTCCGGGTCGGCGGCGAGGGTCTTGGAGCCGACCGGCTGGCCGGTCTCGCGCTGCAGCTCCACGACGCGCCTGAGGATCTCTTCCTGGCGGGCGGTCAGCACCGGTTCGATGGTACCGGCGCCGGGCCGGGCCTCAGCCCTCATCGCCGAGCTCCAGCACGGCCAGGAACGCCTCCTGGGGAACCTCGACGCGGCCGACCTGCTTCATCCGCTTCTTGCCCTCCTTCTGCCTCTCGAGCAGCTTGCGCTTGCGGGAGATATCGCCGCCGTAGCACTTGGCGATCACGTCCTTGCGGAAGGCCTTGACCGTCTCGCGCGCGAGGATGTTGCCCCCGATCGCCGCCTGGATCGGCACGTCGTACTGCTGGCGGGGGATCTTCTCGCGCAGCTTCTCGGCGAGGCTGCGGCCGATCGCCTGCGCCTTCTCGCGGTGGACCAGCATCGAAAGCGCGTCGACCGGCTCGCCGGCCAGCAGCACGTCCAGCTTGACCATGTCCGAGGGCTTCATCTCCGAGAGCTCGTAGTCGAGCGAGGCGTAACCGCGGGTTCGGGACTTCAGCTGGTCGAAGAAGTCCAGGACGACCTCGGCGAGGGGGAGGTCGTAGCTCAGCTGGACCCGGTCGGCGGAGAGGTACTGCAGGCCCGCGTGCTCGCCGCGCCGCTCCTGGCAGAGCTCCATCACGGCGCCGACGTACTCGGACGGGGTGAGGATCGTGGCCCGGATCATCGGCTCGCGGATCTCCTCCACGCGGCTCGGGTCGGGCATGGCCGACGGGCTGTGAACGTCGAGCTCCTCGCCGTCGGTCATCGTCACCTCGAACCCGACCGAGGGCATGGTGGCCAGGAGGTCGAGGTCGTACTCGCGCTCCAGGCGCTCACGGACGATGTCCATGTGAAGCAGGCCCAGGAAGCCGCAGCGAAAGCCGAACCCCAGCGCGTCCGAGGTCTCGGGCTCCCAGCTGAGGGCGGCGTCGTTGAGGGTGAGCTTCTCCAGCGCGTCGCGCAGGTCGGGGTACTGCTCGGAGTCGATCGGGAAGAGCCCGCAGAAGACCATCGGCTTGACCTCCCGGTAGCCGGGCAGCGGCTCGAGCGCCCCGCCGGCCTGGGTGGTGAGCGTGTCGCCGACGCGCAGCAGGGTGACGTCCTTGATCCCGGTGATCACGAAGCCGACCTCTCCGGCGGCGAGCCCGTCGGTCACCACCATCTCCGGGGTGAAGAAACCGATGTCGTCGATCTCAGCCTCGGTGCCGGCGAC
Source organism: uncultured Solirubrobacterales bacterium (assembly GCA_903830015.1). Lineage (GTDB taxonomy): Bacteria > Actinomycetota > Thermoleophilia > Solirubrobacterales > Solirubrobacteraceae > F1-60-MAGs163. Next base: position 4,360 of record CAIKSH010000270.1, read on the forward strand.
CATGGCCCGGATCGCGTCGCCCTTGGACAGCCGGCCGTCGACCACGCGCACGTAAGCGATGACGCCCCGGTACTGGTCGAACTCGGAGTCGAAGATCAGCGCCCGCGCCGGGGCATCGGGATCCCCTGACGGCGGTGGAACCCGCTCCACCACCGCCTCGAGCACCTCGTCGACCCCCTCGCCGGTCTTCCCCGAGATCCTCAGGATGCCGTCGGCCGGCTCGCCGAGCAGCTCGGAGACCTCCTCCCCCACCCGCTCGGGATCGGCGCCGGGCAGGTCGATCTTGTTCAGGCACGGAATGAGCTCGAGCCCGGACTCGATAGCGAGATAGGTGTTGGCGAGGGTCTGCGCCTCGACGCCCTGCGAGGCATCGACCACGAGCAGCGCTCCCTCGCAGGCAGCCAGCGAGCGGGAGACCTCGTAGCTGAAGTCGACGTGGCCCGGCGTGTCGATCAGCTGCAGCTGGTACTCCTGCCCGTCCCGGGCGGTGTACATCGCCCGCACCGCCTGGGCCTTGATCGTGATCCCGCGCTCGCGCTCGAGCTCCATCGAGTCGAGGAGCTGGGCGCGCATGTCACGGGGATCGACCGTTCGCGTCATCTCGAGGATGCGGTCGGCGAGCGTCGACTTGCCGTGGTCGATGTGCGCGATTATCGAGAAGTTGCGGATGCGGGACTGGTCCATCGGGATTCCGCAAGGCTAGGGGCAGCGCCGGCTCAGGCGCCGCTCGCCGGACGGCGCCGCAGGCGCGAGGTCAGGAAGGTGCGGATCTGCGCCGCCTCCCGGACCTTCATCAGCTGGACGGCCACGACGTAGGTCGCCGAGCCGGCGGCGATGGCCGGCACCACCGCCACGAACCGCGTCAGGGCGCCGGCGTCGCCGACCGCCGAGTCGAGCACCGCCCAGACCCCCCAGGCCACGCCTGCCATGACGGCCGAGGCGACGAGGATCTTGATCGCGGTCACCGCCGTCTGGCGGCCCTCTATCGACCCGCCCAGGTCACGGCGCAGGAAGAAGGCCTGCGCCGCGGTCATGCCGGCGCTGGCCACGACCGTCCCGATGACCGGCCCCGCGATGCCCAGCGGCTTGTAGAGCGCAAACGAGACCGCCGCGTTTAGCACCAGGTTGCACCCCGCCAGAGCGGTCGGCACCCAAGGGCGCTGCAGCGAGAAGAAGGTCCGGGTCAGGAGCAGGTTGACGCCGGCGAAGGGCAGGGAGAAGGCGAACCAGAACAGGGCGGTGGAGACCTCCTCGGTGGAGGCGGCGTTGAAGGCCCCGTACTGGTAGACGAGCTCGACCACCGGAGAGGCCAGGACCATGATCAGCGCCGCCGCCGGGATCAGCAGCAGGAGGTTCTGCCGCGTTCCCGTTCCGAGCATCTCGCGCAGCCCGGAGGTGTCCCCGCGGGCCACCAGGCGGCTTAGCGACGGGAACAGCACGGTCGCCAGGGCCACGCTGAAGATTCCCTGGGGGAGCATGTAGATCCGGAAGGCGGCGTCGATAGCCCGGGGGGCGCTCTCGGAGATCAGCGCCCCGACCACCGAGTTGATCACCAGGTCGACGTTGATCACCCCGAGCCCGATGGTTACCGGCACCAGCAGGACGAAGACCTGCCGGACGCCCGGGTCCCTCCAGTTGAGGTGGAACTTCAGCCGGAAGTCGATCCGGCCCAGGACCGGAATGACCATCAGCAGCTGGATGATCGTCCCGATCAGGACGCCTATGGCGTAGGCGTAGATCTGGTCCGGGCCGTCGAACGCGGGCCGCAGGAGCACCAGCAGGGCGATGATGACGATATTCCAGACCAGCGGCGAGAGCGCCGGGATCGTGAAGTGGTGGTAGCTGTTGACGATTCCGACCAGTAGGCCGTTGATGCCCAGCAGCACGACGATCGGGAACAGGACCTGCGAGAGGCCGACCGCGAGGTCGACCAGCTGGGGCGTGAACTGGTCGCCGGGGATGAAGAGGGGAATGATCACCCCTGCGGCGAGGATGAATATCGCCGAGAGGATCCCGAGGACCAGGAGGATGATCCAGAAGAGGGTCGAGGCGAGCAGGATCGCCTCACGGCGCTTCTTCTGCTCCAAGAACTCGGCAAACACCGGGACGAAGGCGGCACTGAGGGCAGCGTCGGCGAAGAGGCCGCGCACCAGGTTCGGCAGCTGGAAGGCGATCGTGAAGGCCGAAGCGGCGCCGCTGGTGCCGAAGTAGCTGGCGGCGAGTATCTCCCGGGCCAGCCCGGCCACCCTCGAGAGCCCGGTCGCGATGGAGAAGATCGCCGTGTTGCGGGCTACCCCGGCGTGGGCTCCGGGGGCCTCCGGGGCCTCGTCCCCCTCGATCCGCTCGACCTCGCGGCGGCTCAGCAGCGCGGCGTAACTGGCGTCCACGCCAGGGTCAGAAGCGCCCACCAGCTCGGCGTCGGCGACGCTCCCGGGATCGGCCTCCGGCTCGCGATCCTCGGTGCTGCCGGGGTCCGGGCTCACTGCCTCCTGATGCTACGCGCCCGACCCGCGGACCCCCACGGGCGCTAGAATCCGCCCGCGGAATGGCCAACCTGAACTCCCAGCGCAAGCGCAACGCACGCACCGAGCGCGAGCGCCTAGAGAACCGCCACTACACCTCGGCGGCCAAGACCTACCAGCGCCGCCTCGAGGACGCCGTGGAGGCCGGGGACGCCGAGAAGGCCGACCTGGAGCTGCGCAACCTGCTGTCGACGATCGACAAGGCCGTAGCCCACGGTGCCATGCACCGCAACACCGGCGCCCGCCGCAAGTCCCGCGCCGAGCGCATCCGCGCCGGCGCCTAGGCCCTTCAGGACGAGACGACGGCGATCGTCCTCAGGGCGACGGTGTCGAAGTCCAGCCGGCTGGCGCCACGGCCGGCCAGTTCCAGCCGGGCCATCGCTTCGAGGGCGCGTCTCAGCCCGGCTGCGTCGGCCTCGCGCGCCTCGGCGACCCGCCGCTTGGCCGCGTAGGGGCTCATCCGCAGGCCGGCCGCCGCTTCGCCGGGCGCCACGCCCGCCTCGAGCCGCTCGGAGATCGTGAGGACCTCGCGGACCCGCCGGGCCATCAGGCCCGCCAGGCGGGGGCCGTCCTCGCCCTGCGAGCGCAGCTCCAGGTAGGTGCGCGTCGCTGCCTTGGGGTCGTGGCCGACGATCGCGTCGACCAGCGCCCAGACGGCCAGCTCGGAGGAATCAGCGACCGAGGCCTCGACCTCCTCGACGCCGATCGCGGCGCCCGGGCCGTATTCGAGAGCGAGCTTTTCCAGCTCCCGCATGATCCTCTGCTGGCGATCGCCGACCTGCGCGACCAGAAGCTGCGCCGCGGCCCCGTCGAGCTCCAGTCCGAGCCCGGAGGCCTGGCCAACCGCCCAGCGCGGCAGCTCGCGGGCCTTGAGGGTCATCTCGGCGCTCACCCGGCCCCCGGCGGCCTCGACCGCATCGTGCAGGCTCGAGGGAGCCTTGCGCCGGCCGTCTTCGCAGGCAAAGAAGGCAACCGTCGTCTCCCCATCGAGTGCCGCCATCGCCGGCGCGAGATCTTCGGCCACCTCCTTCTCCTTCCAGGATTCGCAGCCATCGACGATCAGGAAACGCCGGCCGATCGCAAAGGTCATCGCCCCGAGCGCGCCGGCCACCTCGCCGGGCAGGGACTGGGAGGCGTCGAAGGTCTCCACGCCCCCGGCCCCGGAGACCTCGGCGGCGAGCGCCGCCAGCCGTCCCCGCCTCTCGGCCACGCGGCCATGGTCGTCGCCGTGGACCAGGTAGGCGGGCTCGAACTGCGGCGGCGACACGACTCGAGTCTACGGTCCGTTCTGGACGCGCAGTGCGCCAGCGACCAGGTCGACCCGGACGCTTCCGTCCCGGTCGGTACGCATCACGCGGGAGCCGCTGCCGGCCAGCGCGGAGAGCGTCCCCCGGTCCGGGTGGCCGTAAGGGTTACCGCTCCCGACCTCGATCACGGCGAGCTCTGGTGAGAGCTCGCTCAGCAGCGCCGGCAGCCCCGGGTCTGCGCTTCCGTGGTGGCTCACCTTCAGGAGCCGCACCGGACCGGGATGGAGCGGGGCCAGCACCTCCGACTCGGCGTCCCCGGCCAGGAGCATCGACAGCCCGGGGCCATCCACCCGAAGCACCACGCAGCGCAGGTTTGGGTCGCTGCCCGGCGCCGGCGGCCCGGCGGGACCGAGCACCCGTACCGAGAGCTCACCCACCCTCAGCAGGTCGCCGGCCCGGGGCACCGACACCCGGGAGCCGTGGCTTCGCGCCGCCCGGGCCATCTGGAGCCCCTCGGGCTCGACCACGCCATCGCGCCCGTCCAGGACCTCTCCCGCGCCGACGGCGTCGATCACCCGGTCTGCCCCTCCGAGGTGATCGGCCTGGGCGTGGGTTACCAGCAGGGCGCCGAGCCGCCGGACCCCCGCCTCTCGCAGGCGCTCGACGATCGGGCCGTCATCGGGGCCGGCATCTACGAGCAGGCTCTCGCCCCGGGACTGGAAGAGCGTCGCGTCTCCCTGGCCCACGTCGAGGAAGGTGACGCGCGTACCCCCGTCCGGCGGAGCCCCCGGGCCGGCGCTTCGCCCAAGCGCCAGGCACGCCACGAGCCCTGCCGCGGCCAGCCCGGCCAGCCCGAAGGCGGGCCGGCGCAGAGCCGGTCGCAGGAGGCCGGCCAAGCCGGCGGCCGCGCCCAGCGAAAGGCAGGCCACGGGGATGAGCCCGGCTCCCACCTGGGCGAACGGAAGATCCGACATGCGCCCGGCCAGAAACACGATCGCGGCCAGCGGAAGCCCGGCCAGGCGCACCGGCAGTTCGGCGAGCCCGGCGTTGGCCTGGGCCACGACCGCCCCCGCCATCCCGAGCCAGGTCGCCGGCGCGACGAGCGGCCCCGCCAGGACATTGGCCGGGAGGGAGGCCGGCGAGAACTGGCCGAAGGCGCCGGCGGCGACCGGCGCGGTGGCCAGCGTGGCCGACACGGTCATCGACATCGGTTCGGCGAGCGGCCGCGGCCAGCCGGCCGACGCCAGCCGCTCCCGCAGCGGTCCGGCCAGGGCGGCGATACCGATCACCGCGGCGAAGCTGAGCTGCCAGCCGACCTCCCTCCAGTAACCGGGGTCGATGGCCAGGGTGACCGCGGCGGCCAGGAGCAGCGCCTGCAGCCGGGAGGTCGGCCGCGAGGCCAGGGCGGCCGCCAGCGACGCCAGGCCCATTACCGCGGCCCGGGTGATCGACGGCCCCGGGCCGCAGAGGAGCGCGTAGCCCGCGATGGCCAGCGCCGCGACGCCCAGCCTCAAGCGCCGGCCCAGGCCCGCCAGCCCACAGGCCGCGAGCACGAGCCCGGCCAGGAGCGCGACGTTCGAACCTGACGCGGCAACGATGTGTCCCAAGCCGGTCCTGCGCATCTGCTCCCGCTGCGCGGGGTCCATGGACGCGTCCTCCCCGAGCACCATTCCCTGCAGCAGCGCCCCCTCACGCGGACCGAGCGGCCGGGCCAGCGCGGCCAGGGCCCGGCGCCGGATTCCATCGATCGAGCCGGCCAGGCCACCGCGGCGCCCGACCAGGCGGGCGGCACTGACGGTGAGGATTCCCGAGACCCTGCGGGCCCTCAGCCACGCCTCGTCGGCCCCTGGCGGCCGGACGACGCCGGTGACGCTCACGATGCTTCCGGCCAACCAGGGCGGCCTGTCTCCACGCCCCCGTGCCATCAGCCGGACCGGGCCCAGCCCCATCGCTGCCCGCCACCCGAAGCGCTCTTCGCGCGGCGTCTCCAGCACCGTGGCCCGCCCGGCGGACACGAACGCCGGGGCCGGCGCAGGTACCAGCGCCGCCTCCCGGGCCTGGCCGATGCCGAGCCCGGCGAGCGCCCCGAAGAGCACCACGGCCGACGCCCCGGGTCGCAGGCCGAGGGCCACTGCACCGGCGCCGACTACGAGTAGGACGAGGGCCTTCTGGCCGGGTCCGGCCAGCGAGGCCGCCAGCAGCCCGGCGCAGACCGCGGCGAGCAGGGCCGGCCGCGTGGCCACCATCAGGGAGAGAGCTGGCCGCGCAGCGACTCGATCGTCTTGGGCCCGATGCCCGGGACCTGCTCGAGCTCGTCTACGCTGCCCACGCCTCCGTTGTGGGTGCGCCACTCGACGATCTTCTCGGCCGTCACCGGGCCGATCCCGTCCAGCGAGTCGAGCTCCTCGGCGCTCGCCGATCCGAGGCTCACCGGTGCAGGAGGGCCCGGCTGCGAGCCGCCGGCAGCGGCCGGCCGGGGCGCCCGCGAGGGAACGACTACCTGCTCACCGTCGGTCACCCGGGCAGCGAGGTTCACGGCATCCAGGTCGGCCCCGGCGCGGGCCCCGCCGGCCCTTCGCACGGCATCCCGGACTCGGGCATCACCCGCTACCCGGTAGACGCCGGGGCGGCGCACGGCGCCGGCCACATGGACCAGGGCGGGACCGCGCTCGGCTCTCTGCAGG
>CAIKSH010000271.1 GCA_903830015.1 uncultured Solirubrobacterales bacterium
AGGTTCAGGGCCGAGAGGTTCCCGGGGATGATCCCGTCGTCGATGGCCCGGGCCGCGAGGGGAGCGGGGGCAAGAGAGGCGGCCACCCCGACGACAATCACCGCCAGGGTGACGATCGCGCGGGAGCGGTAGGGGCCCACGAGCGAAACCAGGCCCCGAACCTTGCGCCCGCGGCCTGAGGTGCCCTTCAGGCGACGCTGGATCTCGGCCCGGCGGCCGGCGGTGGCGGTGGTCACAGCCCGGCGACCTCCCGCTCGGCGGGCTTGCGCGTCAGGAAGACCTGGTCGGGCAGCCCCTTCTCGACGATCTGGCGGTAGAGCTCGCTCTCTTCGAGGAGCTTCTCGTGGTTCCCGTAGGCGACGAGCTCGCCGTCCTGGAGCAGGACGATCTCCTGGGCCAGGGCGATCGTGGAGAGCCGGTGGGCGATCACGAAGGTCGTGCGTCCCTCCATGACCCTGTTCAGGGCCTGCTTGATCTCGCTTTCGGTCGAGGCGTCGACGCTCGAGGTGGCGTCGTCGAGGATCAGGATCCTCGGGTCGGTCACCAGCGCGCGGGCGATGGCCACCCGCTGGCGCTGCCCGCCGGAGAGGGTCATCCCGCGTTCACCCACCATGGTCTGGAAGCCCTCGGGAAGCGACTCGATGAAACCGAGGGCCTGTGCCCCGGCGGCCGCTTCGCGGATCTCCTGCGGCGAGGCGTCGGGGCGCCCGTAGGCGATGTTCTCGGCAATTGAAGCCGAGAAGAGGAAGGGGTCGTCGTCGACGACCGCCACCTGGTCGCGCAGGGAGACCGGGTCGACCTCGCGGACGTCGGCGCCATCCACCAGTACGGCTCCCCCGGTGACGTCGTAGAGGCGCGGCACGAGCTGGACCAGGGAGCTCTTCCCGGAGCCGGTTCCCCCGACGATGGCCACCGTCCGGCCCGCCGGTACTACGAGATCGATCTCGTGGAGGGCATCCCGCGAAGCACCCGGATAGCGCAGCGAAGCCGATTCGAACCTCACCTCGCCCCGGCCCGGCGGGAGCGGGCCGGCGCCGGGAGTCGCCGTGACCTGTGGCTCGCGGTCGAGTATCTGGAAGAGCCGGGCCCCGGAGGCGGTGGCGCGCTGGGCGAGCCCGAGCGAGACGCCGAAGGTTCGCATCGGCGAGATCAGCATCAGCAGGTAGACGTAGAAGGCGGTGAAGGCGCCGATGCTCAGGCTTCCGCCGATCACCTGGCGCCCGCCGAAGAAGAGGACGGCGGCCAGGCCCAGCTGCGGCAGGAACCCGATCAGCGGGTTGTAGAAGGCCTGCAGGCGGGTGGAGATCATCGCCTGCTCAAAGACGCGTCCAACCTGGTAATCGAAGCGGGCCTGCTGCCGGCCCTCAGCGGCGAAGGCCTTGACCACGCGGACACCGCCGATGTTCTCCTCGACGTCGGCGGTGAGCTCGGCGATCCGCTGCTGGACCTCCTGCAGGGCCGGCCGCGACCTTCGCCCGTAACGGAACGCGACGAGGATCACGAACGGCACCGGGGCCAGCGAGATGAGCGCCAGGACCGGATCGGTGAGGAGCATCGCCACCGAGGCCAGCACGATGGTCAGCAGCGACTGGATCATGAATATGAGTCCGTAGCCGAGGAAGAAGCGAACCGACTGCAGGTCGACCGTCGCGCGGGACATCAGCTGGCCGGTCTGCTCGGAGTCGAAGAAGGCGAGCTCCAGTGCCTGGAGGTGCTGGTACATGCGGCCGCGTAGGTCGTACTCAACCCCCAGCGACACCCGGCCGGCGACGATCCTGCGGACGAAGGTGAGGCCGAGCCGGAGCAGGCCGGCGACGAAGACGGCGGCGGCGAGGGTCTTGAGGTCTGCCCGGTCGCCTTCGTTGATCTGGTTGATCGCCTTACCGGTAAGCCACGGGATCGCCACCGTCATGGCCATTGCGGCGGTGGCGAAGGCAAAGCTGGCCAGCACGCCTCGGCGGTAGGGCCTCAGAAAGCCGAGCAGGCGGCCGAAGGTGGCCAGGCCGGACTGGGGTGTGGCGTCAAGGGTGCTCATCGGTACGGGCGCGAAGGCGCCCCTATCAGGGTACGAGCGCGATAATCGGGGGATGGGGGATGGCGAAGCCTTCGGCCTGTGCTCGCGGTGCGTTCACCAGAAGCTCGTGGCCAATACGCGCGGTTCGAGCTTCTCGATGTGCCTGCTGGCCCGCCGGGACAGCCGCTTCCCCAAGTACCCGCGCGTCCCGGTGGCGCGCTGCGACGGTTTCGCGCCGCGCGATGCGGAAGGGCCCCGGGCGGCCTGAGGCCCCGGCCGGCAGCTACCGCTTGTTCCTGACGCAGACCTGCTGAGGGTTGCTGTTGCAGAGCGAATACGAGGAGCCCCGGACCATCTCCGTACGGCGGCTGATGGCGAAGGGCACCTGGGCCGACGGGCCATCCTGGACATTGACGATGTAGTTGGACTGCGGGTCCCATCCGGTGAGGCCCCCGAGCGCTGCCGATGCGCCGTCGGCGGTTCCCTGGATCTCGCCGGCTTTCTGGCCCGCGGTCTTGCCCTTCTGGAAGCCGACCTTGCGCCCGGCCCGGCGTCCCTCTTTGCGCCCGGCCTTCTGGCCCTGGTAGGTGCCCTCGCCCTGCCCGGACGCGTAGCCGGCGCTGAAAATGGCGTCGTAGGCCGGCTTGCCCGCCTCGTACTTGTTGCGTTCGACAATCGTGCCGATGGCGACGCCGCCGGCCAGGCAGACGAGGGCCACGATCACCGCGCCGGCCCACCAGCCGCCGCCCGGATGGCCCGGCACGGGCTGGTAGACGGCCCCCTGGTACGGGGCCTCCTGGCCCACGGGCCCGCCGTAGGGGGGCGGTCCTCCTGGCGGTTGAGCAGACTGCACGGGCGCCTCCTGGCTTGACTGGCTGAAAGGTAGTCGCCGGCCCGGACCGTTCTGTGCGGCGTTCGCGCGCGCCGGCTAGCGTCACCCGGCCGCGGTGGCCGCCCGAGAGACGCGCGCGTTGCGCTGGGCGATCTTCGCCCCGGCCTTGCGCAGCAGGAC
>CAIKSH010000272.1 GCA_903830015.1 uncultured Solirubrobacterales bacterium
CAATCGCGGTCACCGGGGGCGCCGGCTTCATCGGGGGGGCGGTCTGCCGTCGGCTGGTCGCCGAAGGGTGCAATGTCGTTGCCATCGACCTGCGCGAGGAGGCCGGCCCGGAGCTGGAAGCTGAGGGCTCTCGCTTCGTGGCCTGCGACATCCGCTCGACCGCGGAACTGGCCGACGCCTTCTCCGGCTGCTCGGCGGTGGTGAACACGGCCGCCCTGGTCGGCGACTGGGGGCCGATGGAGCAGTTCGTCGAGGCCAACGTCCGCGGGACGCTCTCGGTCCTCGATGCCGCCGAGGCGGCCGGCACGCCCCGCGTGGTCCACCTGGCCTCGGTGGCCGGCTGGGGCTACGAATTCGGCCAGGACATTCCCGAAGACGCCCCGCTGCGGGCCTGCGGGGGGCCCTACTCGGACACCAAGGCCGCCTCCGACCACCTGGCCCGGCGACGGGGCGCCGTGGTCATCCGCCCCGGCGACGTCTACGGGCCCGGATCGGTCCCCTGGACGATCCGGCCGGTGGAGGCACTTCGGGCCGGGGTCCTGTTTCTACCCGGGAAGGGGGACGGCGTGATGACCCTCGTCTACATCGACGACCTCGTCGAGGCGATCGTGGCCGCGACCTCCGCGCCAGGCGTCGAAGGCCTCGGGCTCGCGGTGTGGGACGGCCGGCCGGTCTCCAGCCGCGAGTTCTTCGACCGCTACGCGGCCATGCTGGGACGCCCCGGAGTGCGCACCGCGCCACTCCCCCTCGTGGAGGCCGCCGCGGCCGGAGCCGAGGCCGTCGCCCGCCTGACCGGCCGCCCGCCGGCGATAAGCCGCGAGGCCATCAGGTACATAACCCGCCGCGCCACCTACCCCAACGACCTGGCCCGCAACCTGCTCGGGTGGGAGCCGCAGGTCGGCTTCGACGAGGGGATGGACCGCAGCGAAGCGTGGCTGCGCCGGCAGGGACTGCTCGGCTAGCGGCAGGCGTCCACGAACGCGCCGATCACCGGGCTCCCGGCGTCTGCCTCCGGGTGCCACTGGACGCCGAGCACGAAGCCCGCACCGGGACGCTCGATCGCCTCGGCGAGCCCGTCGTCGACCGCCCAGCCGGTAGCCACCAGCCCCTCGCCGAGCCGGTCGATGCCCTGGTGGTGGTGCTGGAGGGTGCGGTGGACGCTCTCGCCCGCCACGTTGGCGGCCAGCGACCCCTCCTCGAGGCGCACGTCGTGTTCGCTGCCCTCGAACGAGCCGGGAGTGGGACGGTGGCCTTCGTGCCCGTAGCGGTCCGGCAGGTGCTGGATGAGCGTTCCCCCGAAGGCGACGTTCAGAACCTGCATCCCGCGGCAGACGCCGAGCACCGGCAGTCCGATCTCGACCGCGCGGCGGGCCAGGGCGATTTCGAAGCGGTCGCGCTCGAGGTTGGTCTCCCCGGTCAGGGGATCGCGGCCGGCTCCGTAGGTGGCGGGGTCGATATCGCTGCCGCCGGCCACGAGCAGGCCATCGATCCGGTCGAGGACGATCTCCGGCCTATCGGTAACCCGCGGGTCGGGAACCAGGAGGACGGCAACGCCTCCGGCCCGCCGCACCGATTCCGGGTAGTCGAGCGGTGCCAGGGCCGCCATCTGGTCCCAGACCGTCCAGCGCGCTCGCTCAACGGCGGCGCAGATTCCGATGACGGCTGGCGAGGCGGCCACGCCGCGAGTCTAGGCGCGGGGCCCGCCGGCGGCGCATCGGCTTAGGATCAGCCCATGACCGACTTCGAACCGATCCTCGAGCTCGAGACCGTGAACCTCGGCCGCTCCGGCGGCGTCGCGCGTATCGAGCTGAACCGCCCGGAGAAGCTCAACGCGTGGAACGCCGCCCTCACCGACGACCTCCTCGCTTCGCTGGATGCGGTGGCCGCGGACGAGAGCCTGCGCTCGGTTCTGCTTACCGGGGCCGGCCGCTCGTTCTGCTCCGGCGCCGACCTGACCGAAGTCGACAGCGCTTTCGTCACCGATGAGGGCACCCCCGACCTTCAGAGGTCGCTGCGTGAGCGATATCACCCAGTGATCCTTGGCTTCCGTGAGCTCCCCCGTCCGGTGGTTGCCGCGGTGCGCGGGGCGGCGGTCGGCGTCGGCCTCTCGCTGGCTCTCAGCGCCGACCTCGTGTACGCCGCCCGGGAGGCCTACTTCCTTCTCGCCTTCGTGAACATCGGCCTCGTGCCTGATGGCGGCTCCTCGGCCTTCGTCCCGGCCCGTATCGGGCAGGCCCGGGCCACCGAGATGGCCATGCTCGGCGAACGCGTCGGGGCGGAAAAGGCCGAGAGCTGGGGCCTCATCAACGGCGTCTTCGACGAGGACCGGCTCGCGCCGGAGACCGAGGCGGTCGCCGGGCGGCTCGCCGAGGGTCCGACCCGGTCGTATGCCGGCAGCAAGAGGCAGACCAACCGCTGGCTCTTCGGGGCGGTCGAGGAACAGCTCGAGCTGGAGGCCGCCATCCAGCAGGAGATGGCCACCAGCGCCGACTTTGCCGAAGGCGTGAGCGCGTTCGTGACCAAGCGCTCGGCGACCTTTACTGGGCGCTGAGCCGCGCCTCCCGGCGTCCGGATCCCCGATAGAGTTCTGCCTTCCGTGCGAACCCCAGCCCGCCGTCTTCGCCGCCGCCTCGCCCTGACCGCCGCCGTCTCGTCGGCGGCGTTCGTTTCGATCCCGGCGGCCGTCGCCAGCGCCGGGATAATCGCTCCCGAATCCGGGGGTGGCACCCCTAACGCCGAGGGCATCCGGTCGCTCTATCTCCTGATCGGGATCCTGGCCGTCATCGTCTTCGTGGGCGTATGCGGCCTGCTGATCCACACCCTCGTCAAGTACCGCGCCAGCAAGGGCGGGGTCCCCTCCCAGGTCCACGGGAACAACCGGCTCGAGGTCTCCTGGACGGTCGGAGCGGCCCTGATCCTCGTCCTGATCTCGGTCGTGACCTTCGTAAAGCTCGGGCAGATCTACGAGCCGCCGAACTCCGACGCCAGCGCGCTGCCCCTGACCAGCAAGCTGACCCCCGCCGCCGACGGGCGCCAAAAGCTCCCACCCAACGGCCGCGTCTACCAGATCGACGTCAATGGCCTTCAGTACGTCTGGCGCTACACCTACCCCGACGGCGACACCAACAACCTCAACAACGTCTTCTCCTACGAGGAGATGGTCGTGCCGACCGGCGCCACCGTCGCCCTTCGCATCTTCGCCCAGGACGTTCAGCACTCCTGGTGGATCCCGCAGCTGGGCGGCAAGTTCGACGCCGTGCCCGGGTACGCGAACTACACCTGGTTCAAGATCAGCGAGCCGGGCGTCTACCGGGGCCAGTGCGCCGAGCTCTGCGGGCGCAACCACGCCAACATGGTCGCCCAGGTGAGGGCGCTGCCGCCAGCGAAGTTCCAGGCCTGGTACGACAGGCAGAAGGCAGCTATCCGCAACGCCGACGAGCAGGCGGCCAAGGCCCGCAACGCGGCAATCAAGGCGACGGCAGGGCCGTAGGAGGAAAGGAAGCAGGATGACGACCGCACCGACAACCGCACCCGTCAAGACCGGCCCCGCACCGGTTCCGGAGATCGTCGCCCACAACGCCGACCCGCAGCCCAGCGGCTGGCTCTCCTGGCTCACCACCACCGACCACAAGCGGATCGGGATCATGTACATGGCCGCGGGATGGCTCTTCTTCATCGTCGGCGGCGTGGAGGCTCTCGTCATCCGCCTGCAGCTCGCCCAGGCCGACAGCACCCTGATCACGCCCCAGACCTACAACGCCCTCTTCACGATGCACGGGACGACGATGGTCTTCCTCTTCCTGATCCCGATGATCGCCGGCTTTGCCAACTACCTGGTACCGCTGATGATCGGGGCCCGGGACATGGCCTTCCCGAAGCTCAACGCCCTTTCCTTCTGGCTCCTGGTCGCCGGCGGCGTGGTCTTCTACGGCTCCCTGCTCTACAGCCCCGCCGAGTGCGGCTGGACCTGTTACGCGCCCCTCTCGGAGACCGCCTACTCGCCCACCAACGGCGTCGACGCCTGGATCTTCCTCATCCACCTCACCGGGATCTCGTCCTTCATCGGCGCGCTCAACATCTTCGTGACGATCGCCAACATGCGGGCCCCCGGAATGACCTGGAGCCGGGTCCCGCTCTTCGTCTGGACGATGCTCACCCAGTCGATCCTGCTGATCATCGCCCTGCCGGTCATCGCCGGGGCGGTGACCATGCTCCTCACCGACCGCCAGTTCGGCACCCACTTCTTCGACCCGAGCAACGGGGGCTCGTCCCTGCTCTGGCAGCACCTCTTCTGGTTCTTCGGGCACCCCGAGGTCTACATCCTGGTCCTGCCGGCCTTCGGGATCATCTCCGAGGTCCTGCCGGTCTTCTCGCGCAAGCCGATCTTCGGCTACCGGGCCATCGTCGCGGCAACCCTCGGGATCGCGGTTATCGGGACGCTCGTCTGGGCCCACCACATGTTCACGACGCCCCTCCCCTACGCGCTCCTGGTCTTCTTCATGCTCGGAACGTTCCTCATCGCCATCCCGACCGGGGTGAAGATCTTCAACTGGACCTTCACGCTCTGGCGCGGGTCGATCGAGTTCACCGTCCCGACGCTCTTCTCGATCGGCTTCCTGTTCACCTTCCTGCTCGGCGGGATCACGGGGATCTTCCTCGCCGTCTTCCCGGTCGACTGGCAGCTCCACGACACCTACTTCGTGGTCGCCCACTTCCACTACACGATTGTCGGTGGTGCGGTCTTCGGGATCCTCGCCGGCCTCTACTACTGGTTCCCGAAGTTCAGCGGCCGGATGCTCGGCGAGCGGATGGGCAAGTGGAGCTTCTGGACCATCATGATCGGGTTCTGGGTCACCTTCCTGGTGCAGCACTCGGCCGGGCTGAGCGGCATGCCCCGACGGGTCTACGAGTACGCCGACGTAGGAAATCTTGAGATCTACAACCTGATCTCCACGATCGGGTCGTTCATCCTCGCCGTCGGCATCCTCCTGACCGTTATCAACATCGTCACCAGCGTCCGCTCGGGCGCCAAGGCCGGTCCTGACCCGTGGAAGGGGAACACGCTCGAGTGGTTCTCCACCTCGCCGCCCCCGCGCAACAACTTCGACACCGTCCCCCGGGTTCGCTCGGTGGAGCCGATGAAGGACATCCGCCGTCAGATCGAGCGCCAGGACCGTCGCTCCGAGGAAGCGGCGACCCCCGCCTGAGCCGACGATGGAGGCCTCCCGCGCCACCGCAGTCCGGAGCCCCGCTCCCCTCGTAGTCCGCCAGGCGGTCCGGGACTACGTCTCCCTGACCAAGCCCCGGGTCCAGAGCCTCCTGCTCTTCACCACCGCCTGCGCAATGTTCATCGCCGGTGACCCGACCGTGGAGCTGGTCCTGGCCACCCTCTTCGGCGGTGCCCTATCGGCCGGGGGCTCCGGCGCCATCAACCACTGGTACGACCGCGACATCGACGCCGAGATGGAGCGGACTGCCGACCGTCCCGTGGCCGCAGGGCGGATATCCCCCCGGGCCGCGCTGACCTTCGGCATCGTGCTCGGCGCGGTCTCGGTCCTCTGGCTGGCCCTGCTGGTCAACCCGCTGGCGGCGGCCCTGTCGCTGGCGGGCTTTCTCGGCTACAGCATCGGCTACACGGTCTTCCTCAAGCGCAGCACCTGGCAGAACATTGTCTGGGGCGGCGCCGCCGGCGCGATCCCGCCGCTGGTCGGGTGGGCTGCGGTTACCGGGTCGGTCAGCGGCCTGGCGATCATCCTCTTCTTCATCGTCTTCTTCTGGACGCCGCCCCACTTCTGGGCGCTCAGCCTCCTGATGAAGGACGAGTACGAAAAGGTCGGCGTTCCGATGCTGCCGGTCGTGCGCGGCGAGGCCGAGACCCGGCGACAGATCCTCCTTTACTCGGTGCTCCTGTACGCCGTAACGCAGCTGCCCTTCTGCGTCGGCGCGGTCGGAATCGTCTACCTGATTCCCTCGATGATCCTCGGCCTCGGCCTCATCGGCCTGGCCTGGAACCTGAAGCGGCGGGCCGACCGGCAGGCGGCCCTGCGCCTCTACCTCTTCTCGCTTCTCTACCTGGCCGCCCTCTTCGCCGCTATGGTGGCGGACGTCCAGCTGTGAGCACCCATGGATAGGAACCTCGCCAAGAAGAACACCCGCGCCGGCCTGATCATCACCGCGCTGGGCTTCGTGCTCTTCGGCCTCTCCTTCGTCGCCGCGGCCCTCTACATCTCATGAGCCGCCCCGAGCAGTCGCCGCCGCCGGTCGGCGAGCGGATCCACCTTCCCGGGCCGAGCGTCCAGCCGGTCCTCGTCGCCCTCGCGCTGACCCTCATGCTGATGGGCCTGGTCGGTCTGTGGTTCCTGACCGCGATCGGCTCCGTCCTGATGGTCTTCGTCGTCGTGCGCTGGATTATCGCCGCCCGGCGCGAGTACCTCGACCTCCCCGCACGGCACGACTGACTCAGCCGGCCTGCGCGGCCACCACCGGCAGGTCGCAGGTCGCCCCCTCGCTCACCCATGCGCGAACGATGTCGCGCATGGAGATGACCCCCGCAGTCCTCGAGCCCTCGACCACCACCAGGTGGCGGAAGCCGTTGGCCACCATGGTCTCCGCCGCCTTCTCCAGCGACCACTGCGCGTCGGCGTAGACGACGCGCGCGGCCATGTGGTCTTCCACCAGCTCTTCGCCCGGGGACTCCCCGGCCGCCACAGAGTGACTTATGTCACGCTCGGTGATGATCGCCGCTCCGGGGAGCTCGGGGTCCAGGACTACGGCTGCCCCGACGCTGCCATCGGCCATGCGGCGTGCGACGTCAGCGAGCGTATGCCTGGGACCGACGGTCACTACGACCTCGCTCATTGCCTGGGATACCTGCATACCGGCCTCCTTGTGCGCTTTGTCGCAATCTACGCCCTGAGGGCTCCCCTGGCAAGCGCCCGCCCGTAATCCACCCGGCGCCCTTCTGCCGTACACAGGGCACGATGCAGCGGCACTCGACAGTCAAGCTCAGAAGGGCGCTCTACGCCGAGGTCGCGCAGATCATCGCCGAGGAGTACGACAGCGAGCTCGTGCTGGAGGACATCGCCCGGCGGGTGGCCTCGTCGCGGCGCCAGCTCCAGCGCGCCTTCGACGAGGTCGGCCACACCAGCTTCCGCACCTACCTGACCAACTACCGGATGGACCGCGCCGCCGAGCTCCTGGCCGAAACCGAGATGCCCGTGCGCGACGTGGCCGACTCGGTCGGCTACCGCCAGCCGGCCCAGTTCGCCAAGGCTTTCCGGCGCCGCCACGGCTGCTCGCCGTCTGAATTCCGCGCGCTGCCGCGCCAGGTTGGCGGCCCGTCCGGGCCCGAGCTCGCTCAGGTCGCCTGAACCCCGCGGGCACGGGCTGCACGCAGGCGCGGCGAGGCGCCAAGGGCCGGGCTAATGGTCCCTTCCGACCGGTAATGTTCCGCGTCGATGTCCGAGAGTCCCAACCGCCCGGGACCCACCGCAAAGCAGTGGGCCGTGCTCCTCGCCCTGATGATCGTCTCCTCGGCGATCCTCATCGCCATCTTCCTGGTGATCGACTGGTTCCCGGTCGCCGGCTCCAACGTCTCCGACGAGATCGACACCTTCTGGGACGTCCTGCTGATCGTCTCGATCCCGATCTTCGTGATCGTCACCGGCGTCCTGCTCTTCAGCGTTTGGCGCTGGCGCCAGCGCCCCGGAGAGGAGGAGCTCGATGGCCCGCCGATCCACGGCAATGCGAAGCTCGAGGTCATCTGGACGGCCATCCCGACCGTCATCATCGCCGCCCTCTGCGCCTACGCCGCCGTCCTGCTGCTCGACATCGAGGCGGCGCCGGCCAAGGGGACACGCGTGGTCAACGTGACCGGGGTCCAGTTCGCCTGGAGCTTCGAGACCAACGAGGGCGACAGGAAGATCAAGGCCAACCGCCTGGTCGTTCCCGTCGACGAGCCGGTCCAGTTCAAGGTTCGCTCCCGTGACGTGATCCACGACTTCTGGGTGCCGGCGTGGCGGCTCAAGGTCGATGCGGTTCCCGGCATAACCACCTCCTACTCGCTCACCCCGACCAAGACCGGCACCTTCGACATCGTCTGCGCCGAGCTCTGCGGGCTGGGCCACGCCTACATGCGCCAGACGGTCACCGTCCTGCCCAAGGCCAAGTACGCGGCGTGGGTGGCCGGGCAGGGCAAGCCGGCAGCACCGGCCGGTGGCGGCGAGTCGGCCGGGCTCAGCGCCAAGGAGCTCTTCGTGGCCGGCAACCCCAGCGTCGGCGCCACCGCCTGCGGCACCTGCCACGTGCTGAATGCCGCCGGGACCAAGGGGGCCACCGGTCCGAACCTCAACGAGATGATTCCCAAGAGCGACAGCAAGGCGGCGATCCGGGAGATGATCGTCAACCCCAACGCCGAGATCACCAAGGGCTACGCACAGGGCATCATGCCGGCCAACTACGGGCAGGTCCTGAGCGCCAAGGAGATCGACGAGCTGGTCAACTACATCTACGATGACGTCCAGGGAAAGGGATAGCTGAGAGATGGCCGCGAAACTGAGACAGCCCGGCTGGTACCGCGCCGCATGGATGGTCGTCCTCGGGATCGGCATCACCTTCGGCCTGAGCATCGGCCTGCGCGCCGCCTTCGGGCTCGATCCGGTCTACGACCCGACCGCGATCCTCACCATCGGCCTGCTGATGGTCCCCTTCTTCTTCCTCGGCGGGATCGGCTGCTTTGACTACTGGCTGCGCTGGGCGCGCGGCAAGCAGGTCACCGACGACCATTCCGACCACGGCGCCACCAGCTGGAAGGACTACTTCAAGGTCAACACCGATCACAAGGTGATCGGCATCCAGTACATCTGCGTCTCTTTCTTCTTCATGTTCGTCGGTGGCCTCATGGCCATGCTGATCCGGGCCGAGCTCGCCGCCCCGGGCCGCCAGTTCGTCGACCCGAACACCTACAACGGCGTCTTCTCGGTCCACGCCACGCTGCTGATCTTCCTCTTCGTGATCCCGGTTTTCGCCGGCATTGCCAACTACGTCATCCCGCTGATGATCGGCGCCCCGGACATGGCCTTCCCGCGCCTGAACGCCCTCTCCTTCTGGCTGCTCCCGGTGGCCGGCGTGATGATGCTGCTCTCGTTCTTCGCTCCCGGCGGTTCGTTCGCCAGCGGCTGGACGGCCTACGCGCCACTCTCGACCAGTGCCCCCACCGGGCAGCTCTTCTTCACCATCGCCGTGCAGTTCGCCGGAGCCTCCTCGATCGCCACGGCGCTCAACTTCCTCGTGACGATCATCACCATGCGCGCCCCGGGAATGACCTTCTTCCGGCTGCCGCTCCTGGTCTGGGCCAACTTCGCGACCTCGCTGCTGGTGGTGATCGCCACCCCGTTCATCGCCGCCTCGCAGTTCATGGTCCTGCTCGACCGGGCGCTCGGCTTCAACTTCTTCGACGTCGCCAAGGGCGGCGACATCCTGATGTACCAGCACATCTTCTGGTTCTACTCGCACCCCGCGGTCTACATCATGATGCTGCCCGGCTTCGGGATCGTCAGCGAGATCATCGCCAACCGGTCACGAAAGCCGATCTTCGGATACCGGATGATGGCCTTCTCTCTGCTGGCCATCGTCCTGCTCGGATTCACCGTCTGGGCCCACCACATGTTCGTATCGGGCATGGCCAACTGGATCCGGATCCCGATGATGATCACCACCGCGATCATCGCCATCCCCACCGGCATCAAGATCTTCTCCTGGCTGGGGACGATGTGGAGAGGGGTCCTGAAGCTCGATACGCCAATGCTCTGGTCGCTGGGCTTCATCACCATGTTCACGATCGGCGGTATCTCCGGCGTGATGCTCGCCATGGTGCCGCTCGACATCCACGTCAGCGACACCTACTTCATCGTCGCCCACATCCATTACGTGCTCTTCGGCGGGTCGCTCTTCACCATCTTCGCCGGGATCTACTACTGGTTCCCCAAGATGACCGGGCACATGTACAACGAGAAGCTCGGCAAGCTCCACTTCTGGATCACCTTCGTCGCGTTCAACATCACCTTCGCCCCGATGCACCTGATCGGCGTCCAGGGGATGCCCCGCCGGGTCGCCGACTACGCCCAGGAGTTCGCCACCTGGAACATCATCATCTCGGTGGCTTCGTTTGCCCTCGGGCTCTCCACCCTGATCTTCCTCTACAACGTGATCGTCTCCTGGCGCTCGGGTCCGGCCGCCGTGGCTAACCCGTGGCGGGCGCTCACCGTCGAGTGGCAGGTCTCCTCGCCGCCCCCGATCTTCAACTTCGACGCTATCCCGTCGATCGTCGGGGGGCCCTACGAGTACGGGGTCCCGGGCGCCGTGCATGCGGTCTTCAAGGAACCCCAGCCATCGGCCGCCGTGCCGGCCGGGGTGGGCGCCGTGGCGGCGCAGGCCTCGGGCTCGGCCGACGACTCCGACGATGAGGAAGCCTCCTGACGATGAAGACGATCCTCGCCGTCGCCAACGAGACGCTCGCCGGCGCCCCGCTGATCGAGCGCGCCCGGGCCGAGGCCCAGGAGGGGCCGGTGCGCGTCGTGCTCTGCGTGCCCCGCAAGAACCCCACCCACGGCGCCATCACCTACGCCGACAGCGTCTTCGACGCCGCGCGGATCCGGGTCGACCTGGCCCGGGGAGTCCTCCGGGAGCTGGGGATCGACTGCATCGGCGAGGTCGGCGACCCGGACCCCTACACCGCGGCCATGGACGCGGTGGCCGAGCACGAGCCCGACCTGATCCTCATCTCCACGCTCCCGGCGACAACCTCCGGCTGGCTGCAGGCGAACGTCGTCGAGCGGATCGCCGAAGCGGTGCCGGTGCCGGTCGAGCACATCACCGTCGACCCCGACGACGGTTCGCCTTTCGACATCACCCTCGTGGTGGCCAACCGCACGACCAGCAGCGACGCGCTCATCGGTGAGCTCCGCGCGCTGGCCGACCGGGAAAGCCCCGGCCGCGAGCGGCTCTTCATCTTCGTCGTTCCCGCCGAGGGCGGCGATGGCCGCGACCGCCAGCAGGCCGCCGCCCGGCTGGACCAGGTGGTTGACCGGGCGCGCGCCGCCGACCTCCAGGCCGCCGGGATGGTCGGGGACCCGGACCCCTTCACCGCCACCATGAACGCGCTGGCCTACTTCGAGATCGACGACATCGTCATCTCCACCTACCCTTCGACCCGGTCGGGCTGGCTGCGGGCCGACCTGGTGGAGAGGGTCCGGGGAGCTTCGAACCTGCCGGTCGAACACGTGGTAAACGAGCGCGCCAAGAGCCCGGCCTGAGGAGCTGACCATGGAAGCAGCGGCGATACCGGCTACCACCACTCACGACGACCACCATCACGGGCCGCCGGAGGCCAACAACAGCTCCGGGGTGCACCGCGAGGTGCTGGGCATCCTCCTGTTCATCATCTCGGAGATCATGCTCTTCGGAGCGTTCTTCGCGGCCTACTTCTTCATCCGCGTCGTATCGGCCGACCAGTGGCCTCCCGGGGAGGGCCTGCCGGTCTACATCGCCCTCACCAACG